>SKGY01000172.1 GCA_007117235.1 Balneolaceae bacterium | reverse complement strand
CTGCCCGGACCCGGTGAAATCAGGATTTTATCTGGATTCAATTTTCGAATTTCATCAATTGTCATAGCATCGTTTCGAACCACTTTATAGTCATCCGTAACGCCGGCAACGATGTGTACAAGGTTATAAGTAAATGAGTCGTAGTTGTCGATTATTAAAATCATAGTCTAGAGTCCTGAGTTCTTATAACTCAAGACCGGTATATAAATTAATATTTAAAACTTCTGAATAAGCCGGTTGCTTCACGGATTGGTTCCATCACCTGTTCAGCCCGTTCGCGGGCTTTTTTGCCTCCTTCACGCAGAACATCGTTTACGTAATCAGGGTTTTTCTCAAGCTCTTTACGCCTATCACGAGCTTCAGCAAAATAACCTTCTATTAGACCAAGTAATTCCTTTTTAGCATGGCCATATCCGTAACCACCGGCTCTGTATTTCCCGGCTATTTCATCAGTATTTTCTTTATCAGCAAAAAGCTTTATCAGTGCAAATACGTTACAACTGTCAGGATCTTTAGGCTCTTCAAGGGCAGTTGAATCTGTCTCAATTGCCATCACTCGCTTTTTAAGAGCTTTACCTTCAGCAAAGATGTTAATGGTGTTATCGTATGATTTACTCATTTTTCGACCATCAATTCCCGGAACTGTTGCAACATTTTTAACAATATAATCTTCTGGGATTTTTAGTAGCTCAGAACCATATGCCCGGTTTAGCTTACCAGCCAGATCTCTGCATATTTCAATGTTCTGTTTTTGATCTTCTCCAACAGGTACCAAATCAGAATGGTAAATAAGAATATCAGCAGCCTGAAGTATCGGATAGGTAAACAGGCCTATGTTTGGATTGAGGCCATTGGCTATTTTGTCTTTATATGAGACCCCTTTTTCCATCAAAGATACCGGTGTAAGGCATCCTAATATCCAGGCTAATTCTGCGGTTTGAGGTACATCACTTTGAGCAAAAAATGTGCACTTCTCAGGGTCGAGCCCAAGTGCGAGATAATCTAATACAACATCCCTTGTATACTCTTCAAGAAGTTCCCCGTTATTGACCGAAGTAAGTGAGTGGTAGTTTGCCAAAAAATAGAACGCGTCTCCCTCCTCCTGCATTCTGATATGCTGTCGCATTGCTCCAAAAAAATTTCCAATATGGAGTTTTCCCGATGGCTGAATACCTGATAAAATCGTTTTCTGTTTCGTCATGATTAAGGTCTATAAATTTATTAAGGTTCCGCAATTAAAGTCCCCTCCTTTTCAAGGAGGGGATTTAGGGGTGGTTCAAAAATGGTTTATAACCACAGATTAATTACCCCTTGACCCTAATATCCAAGGATCGAAATTATATTTAATATTTTTTATAACTAACTTCATTTTGTGATCTCAAGTGCTACGCTTAATGCTTCAATAAGAGCACCGGCTTTGTTTTTAGTTTCTTCAAACTCTTTCGCGGGGTCGCTGTCCGCAACAATTCCTGCCCCGGCCTGAATATAAACTGAGCTATCCGACACCACCATGGTTCGAATAGCAATACAAGTATCCATATTCCCTGAAAAATCAAAGTAACCAACCGCCCCGGCATATGGACCACGTTTTGTGGGCTCCAGTTCATCAATGATCTCCATAGCCCTTATTTTAGGAGCACCACTAACAGTTCCAGCAGGGAAACACTGCATCAGAGCGTCTACGGATGTTTTATCTGGTGAAATTTTTCCCACTACATCAGAGACTATATGCATAACGTGAGAGAATCGCTCTATCGACTGATTCCTTTCAAGGTGAACCGATCCTGATTGACAAACCCTTGAGAGATCATTTCTACCCAAATCAACAAGCATGATGTGTTCTGCTATCTCTTTTGGATCGTTCTTCAAATCTTCTTCGAACTCCAGATCCTCTTCCCGTGTTTTTCCACGTGATCGTGTTCCGGCAATCGGAAGTAATCTAACCTCTTCATCGGTTACTCTTACAAGCACCTCAGGTGAAGAACCAACCATGGCAAACTCATCAAAATCGAGGAAAAAGAGATATGGCGATGGATTCACCATTCTCAATGCTCGGTAAAGGGTAAATCTGTCTCCTGAAAATGGCACTTCAAATCGCTGTGAAAGTACAACCTGAAAGATATCCCCTTCATAGATGTACTCTTTAGACTTTTTAACCATCTCATGGAAACGAGACTCTTCGATATTGCTCTTTAAATCTTTTGTATCCAACTCAAAAGAGCCTGTTGATTTGATCGTTCTGAATGCGGACTTTTCCATTCGATCAAGAGCTTTTGCGGCTGTGTTATAAGCATCGTCCAGATCTGTCCCTTTATCAACAAATACTGTTTTAATGAGAACGATCTGCTGTTTTACGTGATCGAAAGCGAACACTTCATCATAGAAGCACCAGATAGCCTCTGGCAACTTCAAATCATCATTTGGTACATTTGGTAAATGCTCAACCTGTCGAACGGTATCGTAAGATGAGAACCCAACCGCGCCACCTGTCAGTCTGGGGAGATCGGGAGTTTCCGGTTCGGAATGCTGAGTTGTAAGATCATTGAGAATTTTAAAGTAATCTTCATCAAATACGGATCTATTCCCTTTTGAATCAGTCAGTGTCGTTGTGTTGCCATCAAACTGGAGTATTTGATAAGGATTACTTCCAAGAAATGAGTATCGTGCAAGATGCTCCCCTCCTTCTACTGATTCGAATAAAAAAGGATAGGTTGATTCTTCCCTGATTGACAGAAAAAGTGAAACAGGCGTTAATATATCAGCCAGCATTCTTCGTGCCACAGGAATAGCTGTATAGTTTTGTGCCAGCTCTTTAAATTCGTCTTTTGTCATAAGTACATGAAATAAAAAAACCCACTCCAGGAAACTGCAGTGGGCTTGAAAAACTTTTGTAAAACGTGATTACGTCATAGTGATGCCACTGCTAAATATGTATAGCCGGGCCACCACCAATTTCTGTTTACGTTTGTTGAATTCATGGCTGATAAACTATCTCATCCTATAATGAATTGCAACCAAATCAATTTTTTTCTGATAGAAAATATTTATAAAACAGATTAGCTATTCTCTTTCAAATTGTTCCGTAATGAACTTGATTCTTCAGGCTCATGAATGCCTTCACTAATTTCTATTTCCCTAAAATCCTTTTCTGCTTTGGTTGAACCGGTTTCACTTACTCCGCTTGTCTTTTGGTTTTTAAATAACTGTAATATCAGCTCAGTTAATGTATTTGCGGTATCTGTCACTTCACCCCTGTGTTTACTCAGCGACTTGTTACGGAAGAATTTTACTACAGGATAAAGCAGCGAACCTAACAAAATACCCGCAGCAACCCCCGGCCATATAGATTCCATAGCTTTAAGTGTGGCAGTTCCACCCAAAATCATAAAAACTGGTGTGAAAACTAATGAATACAGAAAATCATATTGTCCCTGGTTCCAGTTCATTTTAAAGAATTGTCTTTTACTGACTCTGATTCTTAGCCTCTCCCCTCTGCTTTGAATTAAAACCCTTGTTGTGTACATCCCAAATTCATCACTGTATTGCCATTCCAGGCTACTTTTAGATTTTCTTACTTTTGCCTTACCGTCATAGTTTTTCCATAGATCATCCCACCATGTTATATCTTTATCGGATGTTCCATACTTATGGTTAAGCTCAGTAACTATATCTTCAATAATAGATGGAGTAAATACTACATCAAGCCACCTTTCTGATACAATTTCATCACTTTTAACGGCTGCTTCTACTGTAACCTGACTGACATCTCCCATGTGATTAACTACATCACGTATCAATTCGGGATCAATTCCAGATTCCGCTGCAATTTGTTCAATTTCTGAAAGTGATAGCCCGGAACTTGATTCATTATCTCTTGAAATTTTTCTTTCTGCCTCTAATTGAGCTGCTTTCCTGAAAATTTCAGACACTTCACTTTGTGTATAAATTTTTTTCTTCACAATAGATTTAATTGAATTCAAAACTCTTGGTTAATCCTGAATCAATTACGAGTTCAAGCACATACGGTTACGTTTAATTTAAACTTACTTGGGTAAATGATTTATTTGAATTTAGCTAATTCCAAAATACGATCTAAATTTTCTGATAGCATTTTGGTTATTATCGCTCAGCTTAAATGCTTAGTTTAACACCACTGACAAGCCATTTTTTAAAGATTAGAAATGAAATTTAACCACCTCCCAAAAATTGAACTCCATTTACACCTCGATTGCTCAATGAGCTATGATGTGGT
>SKGY01000234.1 GCA_007117235.1 Balneolaceae bacterium | reverse complement strand
ATTTCTACCGAGCCTGAAAGAGTGATAACCTGTACATCAATTCCTTTTGATTCGAAAAATTTACGTGTCAAAACAGGATAGCTGGTTGCTATTTTTTTACCGGCGAGATCTTCTATTTTTTGTGATCCATTTTTAGGCACAGCAACCGAAAGCCGGCAGACACCGTAGTCAAGTCCGCGAAGAATCGTTACATCTGCTTCATCTTCGGCTATGGTATTAGCACCAACAAAACCGAGGTCGCAAACACCATCTTCAACATATTCGGGGATATCATCATCGCGGATCAGCAGGAGCTCCACATCAAAGTTGCGGCATTTAACGAGAAGGCTTCGCTTGTAATCATCAAACTGGAGACCGATACCTTCGAGCAGATTAAGGGTTTTGTCGGTTAAACGGCCGCTTTTCTGTACAGCAATACGCAATGATGTGGTAGAATCTAAAGTTCTCATAGAAGATTTAGTAAGTAATTAAAATTATATAGGATAGAACGTGAAAATGGGCGGAAATGAAAGCTGTATTTAGTGCAGATGAAGCCCATGGCTGCCCGTATGGCAGTGATGATGAAGAGAGGTATGTAGAAAAAATTGTTTCACTTGCTTAAGGTATGGATTTCAGGGTTTGAAAATCAACACGCGGATAACATTAATCCGCATAGCCATCATTCCATTTTAAATAGTGAGGATTTATTTTGTTATTGAATTGCGGTTCAGGCTATTTTATAGATGAAAACAAATTTTCTTAACTCAGTGAGTTGCAGCATATAACATTATCAGAAAAATTATGAAAACCTTAGCACAGCTAACCTACATACCACTCTATTCAGACCACCCCAAAGAACAGGTTCAGGACCTAATTGAATTTGTGGCGCAACACGATGTTGAAGTGGATGTAAACTATCTCTCAACAAGTATTAAAGGAGAAACAGATGTTGTATTTGATCTTATTCGAGACGTCTACGATACAATGACAATTGAAGGACAGAAGTTTCGATTTCACGTTGAGCTGTTAAGTCCTACTAAAGATTAGAGGGGAGTCCTGAGTCGCGGGGCTCTTTTGGACTGCGATTTTTACTAATATAAATCGGGCACTTAGTTTCTCCATGAATTAATGGTTGTCAAACCTAATAAAAGGACATGCCTCGATTTAGGCTATTACTTTTTATGATTATATAATCAAGAGCTTTTAGTGCAAATGTTATCTAAACGGATCAACTTGGTTTATTTCATTACCATCGGTAACCTGATGGTGAGCTGAATAAATAATATGATGGGCTGAAATCAAATTGAAAACAGTATTATCCACAATTTTTCTAATCTGCTTCATGGGCTGGGCCGCTTCTGCCCAATCGCAAAGAGCATCTCTTAAAACAGTGTTAAGCTTTGGTGGTGATAACACAGATGAAGCAGCTTATCATTTCAGGAATCCCACCGGTGTAAAAACTGACAGGAAGGGAAACATTTATATTTCCGATCAAAACAGCTCAACTATAAAAAAGTTTAACTCGTCAGGAGAATACATTGGAGGTATCGGCCAAAAGGGTCACGGGCCTGGCGAATTCCAGGAAATAACAGCTTTTCATGTGACCGGTGACGGAGAGATTTTAATTTTTGATCATCGTTCTCAAAGGTTTTCGGTCATTAGAAATTCAAACGGCGAATCGGAAATGATTTCCCACAAACTTGGGGATGACAACACGTATATAAACATTCACTCTATCCATGAAACTGACTACGGCGATTATTATTTAAATTATACTGATAGTTCAACTTTTCTTGACCGTTACATAACATTCAATAAACTGAGTGATTCTTCACTTATAAAATCTGTTAAAATTGCTGATAAAGGGTTTTTTAATTTTGAAGAACCTTTCAATCAGGCGGCTCTCCTTTTTTCATCTTTTAATTTCCTGTTTAGCGGGCAGTCACTGTACATAACTCCAAGGTATAGCGCCGGAAGAATTTTAAAAATTGATTTGGAAACAAATAATCAGAGTACGCTTCAGGGTAAACAACCATCGCTTCCCAATTTCAAATATGTAGATGACAGTTACATAAACCGGGAAAGAAGCAATATGACTTTATACAGCGGCAAAGCAGGCAGGTTTATTTCTAAAATTTACAATGTCAGCCTGGGTGTTTTTGAATATGATGACAATCTGATTGAGTTTGTCTTTATGGATACAAACAATGATTTTCAAATCAACGATATTGTATTCGGCGTAAATAGATTTTCCAAAGACGGAGAGTTTATAGGGTTTTATGAAATTCCGGAATATTCAAACCATTCTATTGGATCGTTTTATTTGAAAGTAATGTGGAAAGATGAAGAAAATAACTTCTACATAGTGGATAATTCTGGGTTTTCAGAAATAAAGGTGATGAAGATGACTTTTTATGATTGAGGAATTGGCTTTTTGGTAAAATGACACCTCAATTTGGCCTTTTAAGAAATCAGGTTTGTTATTGGCTTTTTTGGTTTACATCACTTCCAACCATTACCCGACATGACCGCTTAGGCGCTGAGCCGTCATACACCCATTTAAATCATTTCCCTTGCATTGCAATTTGGTATGATATATAATACCATATATGAAATCGGTTCAAATCGTCATGGACACCAATGTGCTATATTCTGGTCTTCGATCTAATCGAGGCGCCTCACATAAGCTTTTGAAACAGTTGAATTCAGGAAGATTTGAAATCAATCTGTCCGTGCCCCTACTTTTAGAATACGATGAGGTGTTGCTAAGAAAGCAACCGACATTAAACTTTAACAATCATGAAATCGGACAAATTCTGGATTATTTATGTAGTGTTGCCAATTTGCATGAAGTGCATTTTTTATGGCGGCCAGTCTTAAATGATCCCAATGACGACATGGTTCTTGATTTGGCCGTTCGTGCTAATTGCCAATATATCGTTACATACAACACTCGAGATTTTTCCGGCGTTAACCAATTTGGAATACAGGCAATAACAGCACAAGAATTTTTAAAAATATAGAGGTAATCTGATATGAGTACATTAAGCGTACGACTCCCCGAATCACTTCATAAGCGCCTGAAAATAATGGCCGACAAGGAAGGTGTATCGATGAATCAATTTATTACTCTTGCGGTCAGTGAGAAAGTCTCTACCCTGATGACTGTAGACTACCTAAAGGAAAGAGCACGAAAAGGCAATCCTAAAACCTTTGACGAGTTATTGAAAAAGGTGCCGGACACGGAGCCTGAAGAGTTCGATAAATTTTAAACCCGATGTATATTTGCCAGATCCATATGCTGCCTGTTAGGAGTTATACCAAATAAAATTTGCTACGGTTGTAATATAGCACACTTAAGCTACATTAGAATCAGGTTTAACCAAATCTATTGTTATGACTAAGAAAACTGCAACAGTTAGAGCCCGTATGGAACCGGGGCTTAAGAAAGAGGCGGAACATATCCTGGATCAGCTTAGACTGAACACAACTGAAGCAATACGAATTTATTTTAAGCAGGTGAAACTTCAGCGTGGCCTTCCATTTGAGATGAAGATTCGCAATGAGACGACACACCAAGCTATTGTGGAGGCCAAAGATGGTCAAGAACTGGAAGAATTTGAAACCACAGAGGAGTTGTTTGAAGATCTGGATATCTGATGAAAAAGATTCTTTTGTAAAACCATTATTCCTAAAATCAGGCACATAGTTTTTCCATGAATTAATGGTTGTCAAACCTCTCACGGGCGTTTGGCTAATACATAGTACCTTCCAATTTTGTTAATGTCATCAAATGGCTTGATTTCATTTATCAACGATCTTGTTTTTAAATCAACAGTAATAAATATTGCTCCCCTGCTTCCAATAACCGCATATCTTTCGTGTTCGGTTAAATCAATAGTAAAGGTTCTATATGGATAACCCGTCTCATTTTGCGCGAGCTTAAAAGAATTTCCATTCTGTTTTTTTGCAGGGTTGTACACCGTAACGACACCTGTGACGTTATCCGAAGGATGAAATAATCTCCCGGGATCAGTAACATAAACTTCCTTTTCATCCCGGCGAGAAGCGATAATTCCTAAATTGTTGGTGGGAAGACTGCCAATAATTTCCTGAGTACGAAGATCTATGGCCGGGCCGGCCGGCATTAACAGGTAATTCCCGCTATAGCTTACATGAAGCTCAGACTGCCACCAAAACGTCGTGTCGGAGAACATCACCTCATGCTCACCCGTAATCCAGTCGCGCTTATTCAGTTTGTCGTTATCATCAAAGTAATACACCAGGCT
>SKGY01000160.1 GCA_007117235.1 Balneolaceae bacterium | reverse complement strand
TTTTTACAATACCCGGGCTCATTCTCTCTTTCTTCCCATTCTCCTGGGTTGAACTTCTATTCTCGCTGTGGAGTTTAATGATCATATACGTTGCCGGTCAAATCATTCTGGTATGGCCTCAGGCTTCCAAAATTATACTTCAGTCGAAGGACCAAATTGATAAGAAAATTCGATATGCAGCTGTTAATATGATCTCTATCGGAATCGTACTCTTTCTATTGGCATATCTGGTTATCGACAAAACTCAAAGTGGTGCATGAAATTTGTAAAGGCGGGATATCACGGTCTATACTTTCCTGATTTAGGTCTGGCACTCGACGGGTATCACTCTGAAGCCACACATATATTTATAAGTCACGCCCATGCTGATCATATGATCAGAAACAGCTCAGCCAATGTGTTTGCATCCGCTCCAACTCTTGAACTCATGGAAAGAAGAGGGTATAAGGGGAAACAGAATGCTCTTCAATTCAAAAAGTGGATTGAAGCAGATAAGTTCAGAGCTACCATTTTCCCGGCCGGACATATTCTGGGGTCATCCATGATTTATGTAGAAGCAGACTTCGGTACCCTTTTGTATACCGGAGATTGCCGTACGCCACCCTCTCCCGCATCAGAAGGTTTTGAGCTGCCCGAAACTGTAGACTATCTGATTATTGAAGCAACCTTTGGACTACCCATTTATAAATGGAAATCAAATGATGAGTTGGCAGACGAGATTCGAAATTTCGCAACAGAAACTTTGAATAATGGATACACTCCCGTTTTTTTGGGTTACAGTCTTGGCAAATCTCAGGAGATAATGCACATTTTATCTGATCTTGATCACCCCATTATGATTCATGGCGCCGGATTCAAACTGTGTGACGTTTATGAAAATCATGGATTTTCACTTGGCAACTATTCAGCATACCGGCGGGATGAGTGCGAAGGAAAAATTTTAATAGCTCCCTCTTCTGCTCTCGCCAACGGATTTGCCTCAAACGTATCGAAAAAAAGAGTAGCGTATTGTTCAGGATGGGCTGCAAATGAGTCAAGAAGGTGGCAATTAACTGCGGATAAACTTATTCCCATTTCTGATCATCTCGACTTTTTTGAATTGATTAAAGTATGCACACAACTATCTCCCAAAAAGGTTTATATAACTCATACCCCGAATCCCAAAGTTGTTCAACACTATCTTGAACAGAAAAATATTGCAAGTGCGTTTTTAGAAATGGAATACGATAGTACTGACTGATACTCTAAGCGTTCTCTTCTTCAGCTACTTTAGCTTTCTTATTAGTATCTGCTTCAGCAAGATCGATCTTTTTAGAAGAAGCGAGGGGGATTGAGAAGTAGAATGTAGTTCCTTTATCCTTTATGCTTGTAAGCCAAAACTTACCCTGATGATTTTCTACAAATTCTTTACAAAGCATTAAGCCTAAACCGCTTCCCTTCTCATTTTCAGTTCCACGTTTAGTAAAATGTTCATTTGAAAAAAGTTTATTCTGCTCCTCTTTGGTCATCCCCATACCCTGATCGATAATCTGGATTTCTGCCATCTCTTTTTTCTTAACCGCTTTTACCGTTATGACTGATCCACCCGGGCTGAATTTAATCGCATTGGCAATCAGGTTTCGAACAACCAGTTTAATCATATCATAATCGGCCTGTACTTCAATAGTTTCAGGCACGTCTACTTTTAAATCAATATTTTTCTTTTGAGCCTGAAACACTATTTGATCAGTGACTGATTTTATAGCCTGAATCAGCATAAAATTTCGGACCTTCAGCTTAATTCCGTTCATCTGAGCTGACGCCCATGCCAGGAGATTATCCATCATACTGGCATTTTCCTGCAGGTTCTTCTCAAGAGTAGTAGTGATTTCGTTCATTTCACTTTCTGACAGCTCGTGATCACGAATCAAATAGAGCAGACTTTGTAATGAGCCAAGCGGACCTCTGAGATCATGAGCAATAATCGCAAATAGCTTATTCTTGATGTCGTTAATCTTTTCAAGTTCACTGTTTTGATCCTGAACTTTTTTATTCAGACCATTCAATTCATCGTTTGTCGATTTAAGCTCTTGATTAATTTCTTGCCGTTCATGATTTGACTTCACAAGAATCACAGACGTTATGAGTAAAAAGAGCACCCCTCCAATTGAGAAAATAATCAACCAACTTTGGAGTGCTAATTGTGATTGAGCTTGTTGCTCACGAGCACGAAGAATTTCTGACTCCTGTTCAGTTCGCTTAATATTAAAAAGAGTTTCATACTCAGCCAATAACCTCGACTGTTCTGTATTCTGCAGTGAATCATTAAGTTGATTTCTCTCCTCAAGCCATCTCAGCGATTCCGACAGATTACCCATCTCCCTATATGCACGATATAACTTCTCATACGATTCAACACGAAGATTCGGATTTGCCTGATCTTCAGCGATTTGATTTGCACGCACATACCATCGAATGGCCTGAGCATAATTGTTTCTCTGCACTTCCAAATCACCTAAACCCGATGCACTCCTGTACTCACCTTCCTTATGATTTATATAAGTACTATCATCTAGCGCAAATCGTAATAATCGCTCTGCCTCATTTAAATTTCCTCTCCGGCTCTCCATCACACCAAGGTTGAAATACACACGAACTTTGCCGAGGGCATCATCCATTTGATTCGCCAGTTCTAACGATCGATTAAAGTAATCCTCTGAGCGTGAATACTCGCCAATATGTGAGTAGAGATTAGCAAGGTTTAAGAGAGTTCTTCTAAGATTTTCCTTAAATCCGATAGACTCACTAATTGCTTCAGACCTTAGCAGAAAATATTCAGCCTGTTCCTGATTATCTAAAAGCTGAAACTGCCAGCCAACATTATTTGAAGCTATTGCAGTTAACAGAGAATCCCGATTAAGTTCGGCATACTCCAGAGTGTTATAAAAAGAGCGGAGAGCTTCTATATTTTCCCCTAATCCGGCCTGAATATTTCCTATGTCCATATTCACATCAGCAACTCTCCGGGCGTTACCCAATGAGTCAGCCAAAAACCTTGATCTCTCATATCGCTCAATAGCCAGAATTTGATTGCCAAGCAGCGCCTGAATATTACCACTAAGTTTCTGATATTTGCTCTGATCATCAGGCGTTTCCAGATAGAATTCAGCCTGATCAAGCATAATCATCGCAGAGTCTGGCATTTGTCTTGATACATATAAATTGCCAAACTCAACCAACACCATAAACCGACCCTCTCTGCTCTCCGCTCTTTCCGCTAGACTAAAACCGGAGAGGAGCCACTCTTTTGCCTCTTCTGTTTGCCCGGATCTGATCAAACCCTGGACCAGCTCGCTTAGGCTATTAAAGGTCTCTGTATCATCAACAGTAAGATCGATGTATGTGCGTAAACTGTCCAGCTTCACCGATTGAGCAGACGCAAGCAGCGGAGTAGTGCAGAATAATAGTATAAGAGCGACTATACGATACATGAGCAAAGATTTGATAAGTGCTTAATCAGCATTACATATTATATAAAACAGAGTACTCATAAAAGACTTTTTTTCAGTTATCCACATTTTAAAATCGAAACGATGGGTTGTCTTTTTGCTCTAATTGAGGTTGCGCTAACTTATCTGTGAAAAGTTTTTCAACATCACTTAATGTATCAACGTCATCCGGTGCCAGATCCCATCTAATTCGCTTAAATCGTGGAAACCTCAGTGTATATCCTGCTTTTGTGCGTCGATTTTCCTGAATACCATCAAACTCAATTTCAACAATAATACCCGGTTTAAGCCCAAGCGTAGGGCCATATTTTTCAACAGTAAGTTCTTTAATTTTTAAATTCAACATTTTCAGTTCCTCATCGCTGTAACCACCATACGCTTTTCCTATCGGAATGAACTCTTCTTCGTAGCGCTCATCATTTTTCACAGAGATTCCCAACGTAAAATCGGAGTAGAGCCCCCCTCGTTTCCCGCTTCCCGAATGTGCATACATAATCACTGTATCGAAGCTACCACCGGGCTTTTTAACCTTTAACCACGATTTGCCTCGCTGACCATACTCGTATACACTGTCTGATTTTTTTAACATCAACCCCTCATTGCCATGCTTAAGTGCTCTTTGATAGAGCGTTTCAACATCATCCAAGTCAGAAATATCATACTGAGTTGTAATTGGAATGCGGTGTTTTTCTGCCAGATTCTTCAGGTCAATTCTGCGATATCGCAACGGCTTAGAGAAGGTTGGTGTTTCGTCAATGTACAACAGATAATAAAAAAAAAAAAGCACAGGATACTC
>SKGY01000043.1 GCA_007117235.1 Balneolaceae bacterium | reverse complement strand
GGTTACTCCCGCCGTGCAGATACGAAATGTGAAATGTGCGGGTCAGCGGATATTGAAACAAAAGGCAGCGGTACACAGCAGGTTGAAGAGGAGATTGAAAAACTATTTCCTAAAGCGCGACTGCTTCGCATGGACAGAGATACAACCTCCGGCAAAAATGGACACCGAGCCATCTATGATGCCTTCCTAAACGGAAAGGCGGACATTTTAATCGGAACGCAAATTGTGGCAAAAGGCCTCAACTTTCCAAACGTAACTGTTGTGGGTGTTTTGAATGCCGATACAGAACTGGCTTTTCCATCATTCCGGGCAGGGGAGAGAATGTATCAGTTGCTGAGTCAGGTTGCAGGCCGTGCAGGGCGGGCGGAGAAACCGGGAGTTGTGTATGTACAAACATGGAAGCCCGATCATCCGGCTATAGTTCATGCCCGAACCCACGACTTTAAAGCATTTGCAGTCCATGAGCTCAAAAATCGAAAAATGTTGCTATATCCGCCCTATTCACGAATGGTGGTTTTTCAGTTTAAATGCCCTGACTGGAAAAAGGTAGAGATGGTCGCCGACGTTTTTTGTGATGCAATCCGAAAGGTAGCAGGAGGCGATCATGTGATGGGTCCATCACCATCAGTCATAGAGTGGATGAACGGACAGTATCAGTGGGAGGCCAATATTAAATTGAGTCGAAAATATAATGCTAAGTCTATCGAGCAATTCTTGAATAAGGTATTCACTACATACAATAGCATGAAACCACGAGGTTCAGGAGCGGTAAGAATCAACATTGATGTAGATGCTGTGGAGTAGGATGTAGTAATTCTATTAAACTGTTATATCAAAGCTGGGTCATACTTTTCATATATTCGAATCCGATCATTTTACTCACATCAAATACAATTTTTACGATGAGATTAAGCACTACAATTCTTGCTACATGTTTTTTATTGATTTCTGTTTCAGCTCAGTCACAATCTGTTGTATATGAATCAGGTGGTGTGTTATCTCCCGAACAAGCTTCGTTTGATGTGACATTTTACAGCCTCGATCTGAAAGTAGATCCATCAGACAGTACAGTTTCAGGTAGTGTAGATATAACTTTTAGGATTGTTCAACCTACAAATGTGATTGAACTGGCTCTTGATCCGAGGCTACAGATCAGCAAGATAGAGTGGCTCTCTTCAGATCGTGAGATTGCCGGCTTCACTCACTTGGAAAACGATAAACGGTTATTCATTACGTTTCCTGAAACACTGCAGGCGGAAACAATTTCTGCAGTGAGAGTTAGCTATTCGGGTCAGCCCAAAGCAGCAGTGAATCCACCCTGGGATGGAGGATTTGTATGGGAGCGTACACCATCGGGTGAACCATGGGTTGGCGTTGCCACACAAACCAACGGCGCATGGATATGGTGGCCAAACAAAGATCATCCATCCGATAAAGCAGATTCTGTTGCCATCAACTTGACAATGCCTGACAATCTCACCGTTGCATCAAACGGCAGACTTCGTGGAGAAATCGACCACGACAACGGTTGGAAAACCTGGAACTGGTTTGTCTCTACCCCAATCAATAACTATAACGTTACAATCAATGCTGCCCCCTACATTCTGCTCGAGGACACATACACCAGCACGGCGGGTGACAAGATGGATGTTATGTTTTGGGTGTTACCTGAGTACAAAGAAAATGCAGAATGGCTTTTCCCTCAATTTGCAGAACAGATGCAGTTTCTGGAAGAAATTCTTGGTCCATATCCGTTCAGAGCCGATAAGTATGGAATTGCTCATGCCCCTTATCTGGGCATGGAACATCAAACATTGATTGCGTATGGCGCGTCTTTTGAGAACGATAATCTTTTTGGTCTGAATGCAGGGTTTGATGATCTGATGCAGCACGAGCTTGCCCATGAGTGGTGGGGGAATATGATCACCGCATGGGATTGGAGAGATTTTTGGATTCATGAGGGAATAGGAACTTATATGCAGCCACTTTACGCGGAGTATCTGAATGGAGAGGAGGCATATCGGGAGATGATGGAGCTTTTCAGGAATCGTATATCTTCGGAGCGTGAAGTGGCGCCCCGAGAATCTTTGTCCACGTTAGAGATGACGGGTGGCGGACGCGGAGGCGATGTCTACTACAAGGGAGCCTGGTTTATGCACACACTTCGTTATGTGATTGGTGATGATAACTTTTTCCATGTTTTAAGGCGATTCGCCTATCCGAGTGAAGAGTTGGAACGGGCTACTGATGGAAGTCCTGTTCGATTCGTTACGACTGATGATCTGCTACATCTGGCTCAAGATTTGACCGGTATCGAGCTGGAGTGGCTTTTTGAAATTTATCTGCGTCAGCCAAACTTACCAATTTTGCGAGCAAAAAGAACTCCGGGAAATGTCACATTAGAGTGGTTAGTACCTGATGAACACGATTTTCCAATGCCAGTTGATGTAAAGATTAATGGAGAGATCTACTCATTAATACCGGAAAATGGACGTATTTCATTTGAAGTTTCTGATAGTGCAGAAGTGGAAATTGATCCACACCACTGGATTTTGAAAGAGTTTGTGCTGCAGGATTGATCAGAATCGAATTCTGGCCTGAACTCCGATATCACTCCGCCGGTTGCCATCAATCTGTGCATTACCACTGCTGATTGCATTTCGGTTATCATAGACCGTAGTGGCGATTTTAAACCAGAAATCGAGCCACTGTGCAGCTTCATACTTTACCACCACATACATTCGCTGTCCACGATCGAACAGCATAGCGTTGGAGAGTACGTAAAGCAGATCGTTCTCGAATTGATACACTCGCGAGTCAAAATCATCAGTATCAAACATTGTGACTCGGGCATCAATTTGCAGCCTTCTTGTCGGATAGAATCGAATGTCTTGAAAGAGAAGATAACCGATGCTTGGATCACTGTTCACAGTTCTTGCCCTTGCAATATCAAACCGTGATCGAAGTCTTACCTGTGGGTGCACCTGATATTCTACCTGAAACCGGGCACCGCTTCGCTTGTTATCTCCCAATAATCTGACCGTTCGTCCAAGCTCATCTTCAGCATTGTAATCCTGTCCCCGTTGCTTGTATCGAACCAGTGCATAGAGATTTAACTGACGGTTTGGTGCATATTCAACAAGGGCTAGCCAGTCGTAACCTGATGTAGGTTGTCGGGTTTGGAATCTGGCAATCGGAAAGCGAAATGTGTCGAAATAGGTGCTGATACGAACTGAGCTACTGAGTCTGTGGCGCAGGCCAATATAGAAACCCTCTTCATTTCTTGGTGTGCCGGACTGTTCACCAAAACCCGCCCCAAAAATGGACTGAAGTTTAGGGTCATAATATCTGTAAGCCATAGACATATCTGTATTTGGCCCAAGATCAATTTCAGCACCGCTTACGTATCCGTAGCCACCATTATCAGTATATGCAAATTCACCAAACATAAGAGCCCTGCCGGCTATTATCCGATAATCAGCTGAATAACCGGTGAGGTTTTGTCCTTCAAAATTATAAATCTGGTAGGGTTGTGTACCCCTCGCAACGGGTGTATCAAAGTGATTATGGAAAGCAGATACCCCAAAATAGCCCCACGGAATCTGAAGTCTGAAACGTCCCCCAATTGTCTCTTGTCCTAAATTATTTTTTCGTTCAATTTCTGACTGTGTTCTGTGTAACCCACTTTGTGTGGGAAAGTTCACAAGATTCTCACCAACAACTGAGGCAGTTCTTTGGCGATTCGAATAAAATGCTGTGAGTTGATATCTGGTGCCGTATGTGGCAGCAATACCCCGAAAGCCTATAGCTTCTTGTGCGGATGTAAATGGGCGAATTCCTCGTTCATTTTTATTTACGGTTCGAATAACTTCACTACCTTTTCCAAATGCACCGCCACTCCACAAAAGTAACCCCTGACCAAACGCTACACTGTAATCGCCGATAATTAGTGATCTCAGATTTCCATTATCCTGCAGGGCGATATGCCACGAATTAAAATCAAAATCAGTGGGCCCGGTAAGAGGCTCACCGGGATCTTTATCCTGTGTTAGATTAATTGATAAATGATTGCTGGTGTAGCGAAATCGCTGATAGTATTTTACAGGACTCCCCACAAATCCCCCAAGTGAATCCGGGCGCTGATAACCGGCCTGCTCCTCCAATACCTGCTGATATCTGGAAAACATTTCAAAACGACTGTTTTGGGTCCAGTAATTCGGATTCAGATATAGATCTCTGGTAAGCTCTCTTGCTGACCCAACGGTTATGTAAGGCCTGATACGCTCTAGTGTTACCTGTCCAAGTCCGGAGACATTTGTTAAATCATCAATGGTT
>SKGY01000265.1 GCA_007117235.1 Balneolaceae bacterium | reverse complement strand
TGTCACCCCTTGATGTAATAGTTAGTTGATGAGATTTACTTATTTCATCTGTAAATCGCACACATCGGGTACAGTTGATGCAACGTTCTGCATCTAAAATTACTCTAGGGCCTAATTGAATACGTTTTGGTTTGTGAACTTTTTTTACTTCAAATCGACTTCCTTCCGGGCCATATTTATATGTCTGAATCTGAAGAGGGCACTCACCGGCTTGGTCACAAATAGGGCAGTCCAGAGGGTGGTTAATCAAGATGAGTTCAAGATTGTCTTTTTGAGCTCTCTTTACAAGATCATCTGTTTCTTGAGTATGAACAACCATACCATCAGAAATCATGATGTTGCAGGATGTCTGAAGTTTTGGAAACCATCTGATGGCTCTGTCACCGTTTTCATCGAGTTCATACTCTCCGGTTTCTCGGTCTTTAACCGGTTGGCCAATTTTCACCATACATTGGCGGCAATTTGCCGGTGCTGACATAGATGGGTGGTAACAGAAAAAAGGAACTTCTTTTCCCTGATCCTGAATGAATTGCAGGAGGCTATGCTCTCCTTCATATTCGTAACGTTGTCCATCAATAAATACTTCAGGCATTGTTTTAAACTTGTTTTATTTGGTGATTGTCTTCAGTAGTCTGAGTTCATTATGTTTGCTATGCAACAGCGTGAACTGATTTTTTACAACGGGCTTCAAATTCATCTCTAAATCTAGTTATGGTGTGTCTTACAGGCCATGCAGCTGCATCGGCGAGGGCACAAATTGTTCTGCCCTCCATCTGAGTTGTGATATCCAGCAAAAGATCAAGATCTTTAATCTCACCATTTCCATTTTTGATCTTAAGCATAATTTTTTCAAGCCAGCCTGTTCCTTCACGGCAAGGAGTACATTGGCCGCATGACTCGTGATGATAGAAGTGAGTAATTCTCCAGAGCATGTCTACCATATCAGTATCTTCATCCATCACTACCATTCCGGCAGTTCCCACCATTGTACCTACATCTCTAAGTGAGTCAGCATCCATTGTAATGCCGTTAAGCTGATCAGCACGTACAACTGGAGTTGATGACCCACCCGGAATTACGGCTTTCAATTTCTTACCATTTTTAACTCCGCCGGCTACCTCGTTTATCAAATCGAGAACAGGTATTCCGGACGGCAATTCATAAACACCGGGTCTGTTAACGTGGCCAGAAATTCCATATAACATAGGGCCGGGGTGATTTGGTGCACCAATACTGCTAAACCAATCTGCACCTTTATTAATCACATTTGGCACATGTGCCAGTGTCTCAATATTGTTGATAGTTGTTGGTCTGCCCCATAATCCTTTTTGTGCGGGAAATGGTGGTTTAACTCTGGGATAACCACGTTTTCCTTCAAGAGATTCAAGCATGGATGTTTCCTCACCGCAAATATAGGCACCGGCACCCCCGGTTACATACATTTCAACACTATAATCGGAACCAAATATGTTCTTTCCGATCATGCCTTTATCGTAAGCATCCTGAATAGCTTTCTCCATCATGTCGATGTAAACTTTGTATTCACCACGGATGTAAACATAAATAGCAGTAACCTCCATCGCATAGGCTGCAATCAATGCCCCCTCAATAAAAATATGCGGATTGTACTCAAATATTTTGCGGTCTTTGAATGTTCCCGGCTCAGACTCATCTCCATTACAGGCCAAATACCGTGGACCACCATCAGCAGGAGGCATAAAAGACCATTTTAATCCCGCGTTAAATCCGGCACCACCGCGGCCTCGTATGTTGGCCTTTTTTACTTCTTCTATAACACTTTTTTGATCAGCCCATTTACTCTTATCAGTTAGCACTGACTTTAAAGCAGAATAGCCACCATTTTTAGTGTAAACATCAATTTCATGAATATCTTTGATGTTCGGGATTAGTACCGGCTCGTAATTTTTCCAATCAACAGAACTCATATAAACCTATTTAACTTTTCTGAGTGGCATTTCAATTTGTTCGTAATCAGGTTTTTCGCCTTTTTTCAAGGTTTCAACCACAGAATCAACTTTCTCTGGAGTGAGATTATTTATATAGGAGTCATTTGTAATCTGCATCATTGGTGCGTAACCACAAGCTCCCAGGCACTCAACTTCATTGAGGGTGAACATTCCGTCTTCGGTGGTTTCACCTTTTTTGATACCAAGAGTTTTTTCCAAATGCTCTAATATGTCATAACCACCACAAAGCTGACAACTCAAACAAGTACAAACATCGAGAACATGCTTTCCTTTCTCTTCTTTGTAGTACTGAGTATAGAATGTTGCCACTCCATGTACATGGGCTTCCGGAAGCTCAAGTGTTTTAGCGACAAGCCTTTGCACGTCCGGGTTAACATGACCAAAGCGGTTTTGTGCAACCCAAAGTGTAGGCAGTGTAGCCGGCATCACTTCAGGAAACTTCGCTTTTATCTTTTCAATTTCTTCTAAGTCTTCTTTGGTAAATTCGTATGTCATAGTCTTATTTATCTGCTTCTCCTAAAACGGGGTCAATTCCACCGATGATTACTACAGTATCTGCTACCATCTCACCATCCAGAATATTCTCAAGAACCTGCAGGTTAGTGAATGACGGTGCATTAATTTTTAGTCTCCATGGATGTCCTGTTCCGTCGCTTTGAATGTAATATCCAAGCTCACCTTTAGGTGATTCTATC
This sequence comes from Balneolaceae bacterium, assembly GCA_007117235.1. GTDB lineage: Bacteria > Bacteroidota > Rhodothermia > Balneolales > Balneolaceae > Rhodohalobacter. The sequence continues at coordinate 1,663 of SKGY01000265.1, read as the reverse complement.
GCACTATAGGATTCTGCACCCTCGGGTGGACAAATACCGGTATCGGTCATCATAAAGTCATGAATCATACCCTCCATTGAGTAATATACCTCATCTTTTGAAGGATAAGCTTGTTTAGCGTTATCAGTTCTTACTGGACCTTTCGGAAGTTTTTCGATGCACTGTTTGATGATTCTGATGCTTTCAGACATCTCTTCCATTCTTACAAAGTATCGTGCAAGGTTATCACCTTCCAGTCGGGTTGGTACATCAAATTCCACGTCATTATATCTCAGATAAGGAGTGAATTTTCGGATGTCCATACCATAACCGCATGCTCTTAGTACCGGGCCGGTTGCCCCAAGACCAATTGCATCTTCAGTTTTGAGAACTCCAACTGCTTCGTTTCTGTCAATAAAAATTCTGTTTCTATCTAGTAATTTGTGATAGTCTTTCAACTCTTTAGGAAATGTATCTACAAACTCTTTGATGGCACCCATTGCTTCGTCAGTAATATCGTTTGCAACACCGCCAATTCTGGAGTGTGACACGGTAAACCTGTGACCTGCCAGGCGATCCATGATATCATAGATTTTCTCACGCTCCTTAAACGTCCAGATAAAAAATGAGATAGCACCTGCGTCCATCACCATTGTACCTAACCATAAAAGGTGTGATGAAATACGGGCCAATTCGCAACCGATCATCCGTATGTAAAGTGCTCGTTCTGGTACATCTACATCAGCAAGTTTTTCAACTGCAAGGCAGAGGGCTACGTTATTGCTGTAAGGGGAGAGGTAGTCCATGCGATCAGTGTATGGCATGAACTCCTGATACGTTTTATTCTCAGCGATTTTCTCTACACCTCGGTGAAGATACCCGATGTCGAGTTTTGCCTTCTCTATAGTTTCACCATCAAGCTGAAGAACAAGTCGTAACACTCCGTGTGTTGCAGGGTGCTGTGGCCCCATGTTCAAAATCATCTTGGTAGTCAACGGATCACCATTGTCCATCTCCTCGATGGTAGTGTGTTTATCCTCTAAGCTTTGGTAGAGTTTTTTCTGGTGCTCTTTGAAAAACGTTGAATCTACCTTTGATTGAATATCAGTTAATTTCATAATACTTCTTTCTATTCACTGTCTGGTGTAGTGGAGGGGAGCTCAATTGATCCCGGTATACCCAATAGAGGAAACTCTTTTCGAAGCGGGAAATATTGAAAATCCTCCGGCATAAACATTCTCCTTAGATCCGGATGGTTTGAAAATTTGATTCCAAACATGTCAAAAACTTCGCGTTCAAACCAATTAGCAGCTTTGAAGACGCCTGAAAGCGACTCAACTTGTGGATTCTCTTCTTCGCACCTAACCTTTAAAAAAAGTCGATCGCCATTTTTGAGTGATACAAGATTGTAAACCACTTCAAAACGTTCTTCTGAAGTATATCTGTCAATCCCAAAGATGTCTGATAGATAAATATAGCTGAGCTCGTCTCTGAGCAGCGTGCATACAGAAACGATTGATGATGGTTTAACCTGTATGTATACGTCACCGGTTGATTGATAAACTTCAATGATATCATCATTGAATTTCTCATTGAGAGTATCAACTACCGTTTGTTTAAGCTCTGATAATTCTAAACTCATATTAATTAGGTATCGAGCATTACAGAATGCTCTTTTTTAATT
>SKGY01000256.1 GCA_007117235.1 Balneolaceae bacterium | reverse complement strand
TGTATTATTATATACCTACTTTTTTAAATATTATATATGAGGAACTATCTGAAACCGATATAGGGGAAACACTTAACCTTATTATTTCCACATCATGAATAAATCTCTTTTTATAGATTACCTCAGCTTACCTCAACTACTTTCATTGCTGATTTTTTTGGGATTTTTTTCAGAATCAAATGCACAATCAAAGTGGATCTCACTTTTTAATGGGAAGAATTTTGATGGCTGGGTTATACCTGAGGGCGATAACAATCAATGGAAAGTTATCGATGGGGTGATCGATTATAACGCCATGAGCCAAAGTGAAGGTGACAAGAATTTATGGACATCTGACGAGTTTCAGGATTTTGAACTAAAGCTTGACTGGCGCTTAATAGAAACTCCGTATATCAATCCCAATGTCGCAATAATCAAGCCTGACGGCAGATACAAACGTGATGAGAATGGAGATGTAATCAGAATTTCCATGCCTGATTCCGACTCGGGTATATATCTCAGGGGTTCTTCTAAAGCTCAGGTAAATATCTGGTCGTGGCCAGTCGGTTCAGGAGAAGTTTGGGGCTATAGAACAGACCCTAATATGCCCGATGATGTTGTAGCGGCAGCCACACCACTTGTTCATGCCGACAATGACATAGGTGAATGGAATACCTTCTTGATTAAAATGATTGGAGATACACTCACCGTTGAGTTAAACGGTATACTTGTGATTAATAACGCCCATCTACCCGGCGTTGAAGAATCCGGGCCCATAGCACTTCAGCACCATGGACGAATGGAAAATGGTGAGTGGGTAAGTCCCCCATCGTTAGTTCAATTCAGAAATATCTACATTCGGGAGTTGTAACCCAGTAAAATCTCTGTTAACTCATTGCCCAGATGTTCTACAAAAATTGACCTGTATCTGTCAGAATTTCTGTAACCATCGCCTGCGTCAAAAAAGTTCTCCATTAATACAGTCCAGTCAGAATTCAGTGGCATGATAATGCCAAATTCTTCAGAAGAAATATCTCCGGGTGCGTGCCTTTGCAGCGGTGCACCATCATCCAATGCTCTCCAGTAGTTGTAAATATCTATGTATGCGAAGTAGCTGTTGGATACGGACACCCGATCAATGATTTCGTTATTCGACTCAGCATAGTGAATCTCAATATCCGGCAAGTACGACTCTTTAATTCGAATCAGCCTCTCCTCATGCAGAGTGCCTTTAAAAGCTAACGCATCCAAACTCCGGAAAACAGTTGATATTTCTTCGATGCTTGCTAATTTCTGAGTTTCAGAATTTGTGATCAGTGTTGCAATGTTGGTCATGTACGATGGACTGAACATCAGCTCATTCTTTCTCTCTTCTGTAATAGTTACGTTGGCCACACCAAACACTCCCCCTATTGAATTTTTCACAGTTTGGTAAAAGTTGGAGAACTGCTCAACAGGCTTGTAATGAATAGTGACATCTACATCGTGTTCCACATTTACGTAATCTATAAAATCCCTGAATATTTCTATGGTTACACCTGTTAGTCTATCGTTGCCTGTGTAGTATGAAAATCCATCACTTGGTACATAATAGAGTGTTACCACTCCTTCACCGCTAGTCTGAACATCTTCCCAACTACTGTTCGCCATTTCGTCTGACTCACCTGTACAAGATATCAATACAATTAAGAGTGCTATGGTTAAACTTTTTTTCATATTCCTGTCAGCATTGTTTTGAATTGATTGTAAATACCACCCATAGCATTTATATCCAAATCGGGTGAGGTTTTAAAATTATTAAAATCACAGGTGGCCCCTCCGGGGCCTTTTGTTTTAGTGGCTTTTTGTTTTTTTATAAATTGGCGACTCCTCCGGAGTCTGTGTTTATAGATTGTGTCATTTGTGTAGCATCTTGGGAGATGTTGAGGTATTGAAAAAAAACCTTGGTTATGAGGTACCTTGCTGTGAAAAATAATCGCTTTTGGCTTCGGGTACTCTTTGAACAGCCATGGTCCAGTGGAGATACTTCATTTTAAAACCTAAAATCAGCCTTATTCGAATTCGAGCAGAAATTCATTAACCAACGAACAGTCCAGCTCCAGCGGAGCTTCCTAATTGTAAAAACGAAAATCCCGCATGATGCGAGCTCCGGAGGAGCTTCCTTAAACAGGGCTTGTAAAAACACGTCTAACTAAAAATTAGAAGAAAATTATTTGTTAATGGAAGGCAGACTTCGTAATTTAGTTCAACATTAAACAATTTATCATTAACTTTTAATCATTCAATTTAGTTATGAGTACAGAAACACTAACAAAATGGGGCATTGATGCTTCACATTCAGAAATCACTTTTAAAGTAAAACACCTTGTAATTTCAACAGTTACAGGAAAGTTCGGAGAATTTGACGCATCTATCGAATCAGAAAACGAAGATTTTGAAGATGCTAAAATCACTTTTGAAGCATCTATAGACAGTATTGACACAGGAAATGAAGATCGGGACAATCACCTGAAATCAGATGATTTTTTTAATGCTTCTGAGTATCCAAAAATGACATTCGAATCAACGTCATTCAAAAAAGTGGGTGATGGTGAATATAAACTTAACGGTAATCTATCCATCCGTGGCAACTCAAAGCCAATTGAATTGGATGTTGAGTATGGCGGAACAGTTGTTGATCCATACGGACAAACAAAAGCAGGTTTTGACGTAACCGGCAAGATCAACAGAAAAGAGTATGGTCTCAAGTGGAGTGCAGTTACTGAAGCGGGAAGTGTTGTGGTTTCAGACGAGGTAAAATTGAACCTTAACGTTCAGTTCGTGAAAAGTTAAATACCTGAGTTCGATTAAATACATCAAGGCAAGGAAGCACTCCCCTCCTTTTTTAAGGAGGGGTTGGGGGAGGTTATAGTATTTTAGATAAGGACTTGAACCAATATTATATTATTGGGTCTATTCTCAACCACCCCTAAATCCCCTCCTTAAAAAGGAGGGGACTTCTGTTGTACTTTCAATTGGATTAAAATTGAATTTAAGTTGATTGAATACGTTGACCTGAGAGCTGCGATAGAAATATCGCAGCTTTTTTTATTGTACAAACAAAAAAGGCGTTCATAAATGAACGCCTTTTTTCAATTCAGTTTGATACTGGGTTTTAGTAACGATATTGGTCTGATTTGTAAGGACCTGTTATCGGAACGCCAATATACTCAGCCTGATCATCGGTCAGTGTTTCGAGTTCAACACCAATTTTGGAGAGGTGTAATCTCGCCACTTTTTCATCTAATGATTTTGGAAGTACATGCACGCCGGGCTTAAACTCTTCCGGTCTGTTCCAAAGTGCTATCTGAGCAAGTGTTTGATTTGCAAAACTGTTGCTCATCACAAATGACGGGTGACCTGTCGCATTACCCAGATTCATCAATCTTCCCTGAGAAAGCAGTACAATTTGACGTCCGGTCTCTTTAATAGTAAAAAGGTCAACCTGTGGCTTTATGTTATCTTCAACAGCATTTTGCTTCAACCAGGCAACATCAATTTCATTATCAAAGTGACCGATGTTTCCAACTATAACTTTATCTTTCATTTTCAGGAAGTGGCGGTCTTTAATGATATCCTTGTTACCCGTTGCGGTTACAAATATATCACCCTCTTCAACGGCATTATCCATTTTTTTCACTTCATAACCATCCATAGCCGCTTGAAGGGCACAAATCGGATCAATTTCTGTCACGATAACCCTTGCGCCGGCACCACTTAGTGATGCTGCAGTTCCTTTACCTACATCTCCGTAACCTGCAACAACAGCCACTTTACCCGCCATCATCACATCGGTAGCGCGTCTGATTGCATCAGAAGCAGACTCTTTGCAACCATATTTATTGTCAAATTTTGACTTGGTTACTGAGTCATTTACGTTTATCGCAGGCAGAGTAAGCGTTCCTTTTCTTTCACGCTCAATCAATCGCAGAACACCGGTAGTGGTCTCTTCGGAGATACCACGAATGTTTTGAATCAACTCGGGATAGCGGTCAAGCACCATATTAGTGAGATCTCCACCGTCATCAAGAATCATATTGAGCGGTTCTCCGTCAGGAAAGAATAGCGTTTGTTCAATCGCCCAGTCAAACTCTTCTTCCGACATTCCTTTCCATGCGTATACAGGCACACCTGCTTCAGCCATTGCTGCCGCGGCATGGTCCTGAGTTGAATAGATGTTACATGATGACCACGTTACATCAGCACCGAGATCAATCAGTGTTTCAATCAATACAGCTGTCTGGATTGTCATATGGAGACATCCTGCGATGCGCGCGCCTTTTAAAGGCTGCTCATCTTTAAACTCTTCACGAAGTGCCATCAAACCCGGCATTTCCGTTTCAGCAAT
>SKGY01000174.1 GCA_007117235.1 Balneolaceae bacterium | reverse complement strand
TGACCACGATCCGCGACTACATATCAGGGATCAAGGAGTATCTCGTAGAGGATGAAGTTCCCGACGACATTGAAGCATTGGTTATTTTAGGTTCTAGTTTGGGTGGATTTTCAACAGTTATTGATGAGCCTTTCTCAATCCCATATCAACAGATTCCAAATTTTCCTGTGACATCTGTAGTGGGGCATCAGGGTGAACTTTTTTCAGGTTCTGTTTCCGGTAAACAGATCATTGCATTTTCTGGACGTTTCCATCACTATGAAGGACACGATTTTGTAAAGGCTGCACTGCCTGTTCATCTCGCTAAAGCATTTAATGCAAAAAAAGTAATCGTCTCCAATGCAGCTGGTGCCATCAACACAAATTTCAAGGTTGGTGACTTGATGGTGATTGATGATGTTTTCCGCCCGTTTTTTAAGGTCTCACCTGTAAATGACAAACCATTTCGTTATAACCTCTACCCTGTTGCAGATCGTGTTCGTGAAATTGCCGCAGAGGCCGGGTTGGTTGTTCAACGTGGGAGTTACCTTTTTGTCAAAGGACCTAATTATGAAAGCAAAGCTGAAATCAGAGCCTTCAGAATTATGGGTGTTGACGTAGTTGGTATGAGTACTGCACCTGAACTGATTGAAGCATCCAGACTGAATATCCCTGCAGCTGCAATCTCTTTAGTAACCAATATGGCTGCCGGTGTTCTGAATCAGAAGCTAGACCACTCAGAGGTGGAAAGAGCCGCTAACAGCAGAAAAGAAGATTTTGCCAAATTAGTTACAGCTTTAATTGAAAAGCTATAATCAGCTGCTTACTTCCCGCATCAGCTTTCGTTTTGCTATCGGCAATATTGTTTGTCGAAAAGAGAAGTCAAGATCTACATTCAAAGCAAACGTAGCAGGGTTTGGCAACTCTTTTTGGCTTTGAATCAAATCCAGTTTAATAGAGCTTGGACTCAATTGTGCTTTTTGTTGAGTCAAAGACTTTATAAAGGTTGTCTTTAATGATCTGTAAGGATCATCTGCACTTTGAAAAATTGATAGCTCAAATCGAAATAGATTTAATTCCCTTTTTATGTTATCAGGTATGAAAAAATACCCTTCATCTCTATAGTTTGGCATTATCCCAACATGCTCGATCGACATCTGCTTCTCCACGAATTCATGAATTGCGACACCCTCTTGTATCACTGCTTCAATTTTTGGTATAGCCCAATTTATCAAATCTTCTACTGCTGAAAGATCAGTGCCATCAACAAATACGACATCGTGTTCAATGATCTTATTCACCCAGTCTATTTTTCCTATTCTGGTTGGAAAGCTGCTCCTCAAATCCTCAAGACGATTAATTACATCTTTCAAGGTTCTGTAGAGTTCAACCAAACCATTTAAGTGAGGGTAAATCTTGTAGTGTTGAAATTCATATGAGATTTTTTTCAGCTCAGCCAATATCAAATACTGGCGAGTTTCAATGTCATCTTTAACCTTTGTGAACAGATCTAATGATAGTTGAGAGTTATTAGCCATTACTGTCCTCCTGCGATGAATTAACTATTTCCTATACAACACTATACAAAATGAATTTATTTGTCAATACTGATAGTATTTATAGTCTGTTTACGCTTTTAGATTAAGAGATATCAATGAGCAGAGCATAATTAACACAATGTTTCAATACGGGTATAAAATGATACATAGCAGATTAACAGTAGCGATACTATTAACAACAATTATAACTCTTTCAAGCAATGAGTTATTACATGGACAGGATTTTGAAGAGTATCTAAGACAACAACAGGCTGGCCTTGAAGAGATGCAGACGGCATATCAAGTTGGCGTACTTCAGAGCGTTGAAGCATGGGAAGCATATCATGAAAGAGAGATAGCCGCATTTGAGTCGTACAAAGAAGAGATGGAAAGACTTTGGGGAGAGTTTAAACAAAGATCTCAAAAAGACTGGGTTGAGTATCGGGATGGAGGCCGGGTGCGAACTTCTGTAGACTTTGAGTCGGGTAAAGGAACAGTAGAAATTATAGCTGAAACACCCGAAGAAATTGAAGAAGCAACTGTATCTATTCTGGATGAACTATTATTGACGTTTAATGATGTTGGCAGTAAGCGAGAATATCCAATTGAGAATCAAGAACAAGAACCAATTTCCGACGAACCTATTTTAGCAAATCAAATAGACACCTCTGAGGCTACAATTGAAGAAGTTGCAGAAGAAATTGCACAGAATGTAGAAATTAGAGAGGTTACAGGTGATGACGGTATAAATCGCTCAGTGATTTTCGTTAACTTCTCATTAGCTCCGGACCACATTCAAACCAGAGCCCGTAAAGTGGAGCATTACGTGAATGAATATGCAGGATCATATGAGATAGATCCATCACTGATTTTCGCCATTATTCACACAGAATCTTACTACAATCCCGCAGCAAAGTCATGGGCAAACGCTCTTGGTCTGATGCAGCTCGTACCTACTTCAGGTGGGCGCGACGCTTACAGGGCTGTTTATAACGAGGATGGTGTTCCTTCTCAGGATTATCTCTTCATCCCTGAAAACAACGTTCGTTTGGGCTCAGCGTATATCGATATTTTATGGAGCAACTATTTCAGAGGTGTGGATGATCCATTGGTTAGGGAGCTGCTCATTATATCTGCTTACAATACAGGTGCGGGAAATGTTGCATGAGCCTACACCGGAAATACGAACCTAAGAGCTGCATTGGATGATATCAACAGGCTTACTAGGGATCAAACCTTTGATTTTCTTGTCGAAAACCTCCCCTATGAAGAGACTCGAGACTATCTGCAGAAAGTAACAGAGCGTCGTGAAATGTACCGATCATGGGTGGCTGATTAGGTCTTATTTTCAGTAATCAGTAGTTAACTCACCTAGTCATGAGTGTTCTATATTCATCTCAAAACGATTCTTAGCAGTTGTTACTAGAAGTGTAAATCTATGCTCACTCATTTGAACTGAAATCCATATATTACCGTTATTACAAGTAGCGACAACACTACTTAGCAATACAAAAAAAGCGCTTTTATGGATACTCAGAAACAATTGAACGACTTTCAAAAAAGAATTGATAACGGCGAGAAAATTGAGCCCAAAGATTGGATGCCGGAAAGGTATCGAAAGCAGTTGACGCGGATTATGAGTCAGCATGCGCACTCAGAGATTGTTGGTATGTTACCAGAAGGTAATTGGATTACTCGTGCCCCATCTTTAAAACGCAAAATGGTTCTGCTTGCAAAAGTACAGGACGAAGCCGGTCACGGTCTCTACCTCTACAGTGGTGCTGAGACTCTTGGCGTTTCACGTCGTGAGTTGGTTGAAGACTATATCTATGGAGATGCAAAGTATTCAAGCATCTTTAACTACCCTACTCTTTCGTACGCTGACATCTGCGTGATTGGTTGGCTGGTTGATGGTGCAGCGATTGTGAATCAAACCATGCTCGCAAAATCATCATATGGCCCTTATGCCCGTGCTAATCTTCGAATTTGTAAAGAGGAGAGTTTCCATAAAAAGCAGGGTTATGAAATGCTTGCTAAAATGACATCAGGCACTCCCGAACAGCAAAAAATGGCTCAAGATGCAGTTAATCGCTGGTGGTGGCCAACATTGATGATGTTTGGTCCACACGATACGGATTCACCAAACAGTGCCGAATTGATCAAGTGGGGAGTTAAGACCAAAACCAACGATGAACTTAGACAACACTTTGTTGATCGCACGGTAATGGAAGCCGAAGCTATTGACGTAACACTTCCCGATCCCGGCTTGAAATATAATGAGGAGACCGGCCATTGGGATTTCAGTGAAATACCATGGGATGAATTCTGGAGCGTTGTTAAAGGTGACGGCCCTATGAACAGGGAACGTATTAAAGCCCGGCGCAAAGCTTACGAAGAAGGTGAATGGGTTCGTGAAGCAGCTTCTGAGTATGCCAGAAAGAAAAAGCTACGGGAAGAGAAAGCTTCCTGATTCATACCAATACATCTATTTATTAAACTAAATCATTTTAACGCACTTAAGCGATATAGCTCATGTCTGCAAGCACATTAAATAACACTGAATGGCCTCTATGGGAGGTCTTTTACCAACCTAAAGATGGAAAACCTTTCGAACATGCAGGAAGCGTGCATGCACCTGATGCCGAAATGGCTCTTCAAAATGCGCGTGATACCTATGCACGAAGAAATGAAGGGATAGCTTTTTGGGTTGTGCCATCCGACAAAATTGTAGCTTCCACACCAGAGGATGTGGGACCCTTTTTTGATCCCGCAAATGATAAAGCTTATAGACATCCGCAATTTTACAGCGTTCCCAGAGCAGTAAAGAAAAGAAAATAATATTAGATATGAGACTTGA
>SKGY01000243.1 GCA_007117235.1 Balneolaceae bacterium | reverse complement strand
CATTGGTGAGTTTGTATCAGCGATCATTATGTTGATTGCGTCATACTTTATCATTAATTGGATGCTTCCCGGTTCATGGGAGTTTGGCGGAATTACCTATACTGCTATGGGTGTATTCTGGGCCACCATCTTTGGACTGGCGGCTGGTTTATTGATCGGTTTAATAACCGAACACTATACAGGTACAGGTACAAAACCGGTTTGGTCTATTGTTAAGCAGTCAGTAACAGGTTCTGCTACAAATATTATTGCCGGTGTTGGTGTGGGTATGATCTCTACAGCTATTCCGATTATAATTATTGCCATTGCAATTCTTGGTGCATACCACTTTGCCGGTCTATACGGTATTGCAATTGCAGCAGTAGGTATGCTGTCAAATACCGGTATCCAGCTAGCCGTTGATGCATACGGTCCTATTTCTGATAACGCTGGTGGTATAGCTGAAATGGCTGAACTACCACCGGAAGTACGAGAGCGAACAGATAAGTTAGATGCAGTTGGTAACACAACTGCAGCGATTGGTAAGGGTTTTGCGATTGGTTCTGCAGCCTTAACTGCACTTGCCTTGTTCGCAGCTTTCATTACTGCATACAACATTTCAAACCCAGACAATATAATTACTGCTATCGACATTACAGCACCTAGCGTAATGGCTGCACTGTTTATTGGTGCGATGCTTCCATACCTCTTCTCAGCTCTTTCAATGCAGGCAGTTGGCCGTGCTGCTATGAGCATGATTGAAGAAGTTCGCCGACAGTTCAAAGACATTCCTGAACTGACACAAGCATTGGCTGCAATGCGACGAAATGAAGGCAAGAAAACTGCAGAATGGAGTGATGAAGACAGAGCAATATTTGAAGCTGCTGACGGAAAAGCTGAATATGAAAAATGTGTAGCGATTTCTACTAAGGCTTCTATTCGCGAAATGGTTGCTCCGGGCTTACTTGCAGTTATTGTTCCTGTACTCTTCGGATTTATAGGTGGACCGCTAATGCTTGGTGGCCTGCTTGCAGGTGTTACTGCTTCCGGTGTATTGCTTGCACTTTTTCAGTCCAACGCAGGTGGAGCATGGGATAATGCCAAGAAGATGATTGAAGAAGGTGTTGAGATTGATGGTGTGAAGCACGGAAAAGGCTCAGAAGCCCACAAAGCAGCTGTTGTTGGTGATACAGTAGGTGATCCGTTTAAAGACACATCGGGTCCATCCTTGAACATTCTGATCAAATTAATGGCTGTAGTTGCGCTTGTAATTGCGACCATGATCTAATCATTATTTTTTGATTAAGGTATTTAAAACCCCGGCGAGAAATTGTCGGGGTTTTTTATTTGTTTAAACCTACCAAAGCAAATACAGCTATGACAGATATATTCAAATTCATTTTCGAACATGATCTTAGACTAGATCAGCTCAAAGAGCGTAAACTGGATCGCTCCACTCAGGAGACGTCAGGCAGTATCGAAGATTTCATGATGCCGGACCCTACCTACTCAAAATTTTATATATCAGGCACAGTTTTACCGAATGAAGAGTTTGGTATAAATCGGATACAGAAATTTGATGAATTTCTAAGACTGTTTGAATCTGCATTAGGCCAGTACAACTGTTTTTATGAATCAGATAAATTGACTCTTACAGAGGCTGTAGAGAAGGCTGAAATCGGGGAAGCTATTATCCTGACAAAGAAGGATCAAAACAACTGGGATGTAGAAGAGCTTCGAGTTGACAAGGACAGTAATGTAGGCCATAAAAAAGATTATCTGGCTGAGGTGTTACAGAGGGATGACCTGGTACTCTACAAGGAACATGCTCATCACGGCTTCGATCTCCATCTCTTTTCAAAGCACAATATTTATAATCTGTTTTTTGAGCCGTTCAAGAAACTGCTATCAGAGGAATTTCGCTTTTTTAGTATAAATGGGAAGCGCATCCGATCAGAACGCAAGTTCTATTTCGAAACATGGTCATTAAACAATCCGCCACATGGAGCTGAAGAGGTATTCGAATACACGGTGATCTAGACTAGAATTTTCTTGCGGCTATAATTAATCGTCCGCTCCGGCTACTTTCAAATCGGTCTCCTTTGTAGTTACCAAAGAGTTCTACAATTTCAAATCCATGAATTGCCAGAGTTTTTTTGAACCATTCCAAGTTGTACAATTTAACACGTTCAACATACTCTAACGGTTCATCCAAATCTTCTCCCGAGAATCGAATGGTTTTAAAAACCATGTCATTTTCTATGTATCTGGTAATTCTGTAAGAGTATTGATTGTATGTTCCCTCCTCGAATGGATCGAGCATGTTTCTTACTACTTCAGCATTCAAGTAATCGATTACAAATACTCCTGTTGAGTCAAGCATTTTACTTACGCTGTTCAGCACTTCTACGTTTTCAGAATCTTCCAGGAAATATCCGAAAGTGGTGAAAAGATTTACAATGGCGTCAAATTTTTCAGAAAGTGGTTTCCTCATGTCTCCTGAAAGAAAGCGAACATTATTGATATTTTGAGATGCTGCTTTCTGTTTTGCAGTAGTTAAGGCCTTTTCTGATAGGTCAAGTCCGGTAACAATATAGCCTCTTTTCGCAAGTGTAATAGAGTGCCGGCCTCGTCCACAGCCAAGATCCAATATATTTTTGAACTCCTCTTTTGGGATAATTCTCTCTATCAAATCTGCAAGTTGTGAAGCCTCTTCCTCATTTCTTGAAGCATAAAGCTTTTCATAAAGAGGACTATTGAACCATTCTTCAAACCAGCTCATTAATTGTAATTTTATTGATGAAAGATTAACGGAATTGCTCGGACAATCTTAGTCTTTTAATTATTATCTTGCAAAATCTTAGCAAAACTATTGATTAAATGACGTTTACTGAAAAACTGCAGCGGTCAGTCGAATCATCAAAATCTACCCTATGTGTAGGCCTCGATCCTGATATTTCTAAAATACCATCTCCTTTAAAGGCTCGCATACAGAATGATGCTGATCTAATAACTGAATTTTGCCGAATAATTATTGAGACAACCAAGCCACATGTATGTGCCTTTAAACCTAATCTCGCATTTTTTGAGGCACTGGGCTCTGAAGGGTGGAAAGCTTTTGAGCAGGTGCTCGATTTTATCCCATCAAACAGAGTTGTTATCGCTGATGCAAAACGAGGAGATATTGGCAATACAGCCGGCAAATATAAAGAAGCTTTTTTTGATAAATACGGTGTAGATGCAATTACTTTAAATCCATTGATGGGCTTTGATACATTGTTACCATTTATGGCAGATCCGGGCAAAGCAGTTTTTGTCCTAACGCTAACATCAAACGCCGGGGCATCCGATTTTCTGAAGAGAAGATTTGAGGGGAGGATGTCATTGAGTGAATATATCGCAGAAGAGCTTTCCAAAGTTCAAGGCGTCTCTCAAAGTCATCTCGGTATGGTGGTTGGAGCAACCCAGTCATCAGAATTAAAACCTATTTTGAACGCACATCAAACAGCACATTTGCTCATCCCCGGCTTGGGATCTCAGGGTGGTAATCTGGAAGCATTAGAAAATGTTCTGAAGAACCACCAGGGTATTCCAATTGTAAACTCTTCGCGATCTATTTTGTATGCAGGTGGCGACAGTGAAACATGGGTTGACGATGTGCTGAATGAAACTATCTTAACAAAAGAATCACTTAATAAGATTACATCTGCATATGTCTGAAAATAGACTGCCGGAAGTAATACTGTATACAGACGGAGCATGTAGCGGAAATCCGGGCCCGGGCGGCTGGGGTGCTCTGTTGATATGGAACGGTAAACGGAAAGAGCTGAGCGGTGGTGACCCCCACTCTACAAATAACAGAATGGAAATGCAGGCGGTGATTGAAGGTTTAAAAGCTCTGAATCGATCTTGCCATGTAAAAATTCACAGCGACAGTGCATTGATTATAAACGCATTCACAAAAGGATGGATTGAAAACTGGCAGAAGAAAGGATGGAAAAAAGCGGATAAAAAACCTGTTGAAAATCGTGATTTGTGGGAAGAGATTATAAAATCTGCTGCGCCACACAAGATAAGCTGGATTAAAGTGAAAGGACACTCTGATGACGCCTTAAACAACAGGGTAGATGAACTTGCAGTAATTGAGTCAAAGAAATTTAGTTCATGATATGTAATTGTACTGCCAGTTAAATAATATTTGATATGCCAAACTCATCAATTTATATGCAACGTGCATGATTAAAGCCCGAAAAGATACACCAAGAGCACCAAAGAAAGAGATCTTTGGCTGGGCAATGTTTGATTTTGCAAATCAGGCATACACCTTGCTCATAATCACAGTTATATTTCCTGTTCTGTTTACAACCGTGATTGTTGGCGATGCAGAGGCAGACTACCGACT
>SKGY01000015.1 GCA_007117235.1 Balneolaceae bacterium | reverse complement strand
CATCTTTAGTATATGCAATTAACTCCTCAGCATTCATCATATCTGGTGTGTTGAATGCAGAGCTAACACCTACATAAGACCTGAAATTAATCATTGGCGGGCTTCCAGCTCGACCACGCTTCGTAGTGATCAAAATGACACCGTTTGACCCTCTGGACCCATAAATGGCAGCAGCGGAAGCGTCTTTAAGAACCTCGATTGACTCGATGTCATTTGGGTTGAGTGTTGCAAGAGGATTAACCCTTGTAGCAGTAAAGTTTGGATTCTGAGATCCTACGTTTTGCTGTAAGTTTGAATTTTGTGATAATGGTACTCCATCAATAACGTAGAGAGGTTCATTACCCGCAGAAATAGATCCAACACCACGAATAGTTATCTGTGGCGCAGCTCCGGGTTCACCGGTTGATTCCGCAACATTCACACCGGCAAGTCTACCTTGTAAAGCATTTTCAAAACTTGAAGAGGGAGTACCTTGAATGGTTTCTGCACGGATAGAAGATACAGAACCGGTAATTTCAGCTCGTCGCTGAACGCCGTAACCAACAACAACAACATCATCAAGAAGCGCAATGTCTGAAGCCATTTGAATATTAAACTCTGTACGATCTCCGATAGCCACTTCTTGTCTCACATAACCGATAAAAGAGAACGCAAGTGTTTCGCTGCCGTCTGGAATTCTCAGAGAGAAACGCCCATCTCTATCAGTGTTTGTACCAACCTGGGTACCGACTACAAAAACGGTTACTCCCATTAAGGGGTCTCCTGTTTCAGCGTCTGTGACCCTTCCTGTAATATCTGTTTCAAGATCCATTTCAGGAGCCACTTCGGCTTCCTTCTCTTTAAGGAGAATCTCACCTTTTAAGGTTATTACAGACTCAAAATTAGTATCAAACAGTGCCAGCTCAAGAGCATCGGCAACACTGATACTATTTGTTTCAATGGTAATTTTCTCATCCCCATCAAAAAGGCCTGCATCGAATGCTATCTCCAAATCTGCTTTCTGTGCAATCTGGAAAAGCGCTTCCGAGACTGGGGCAGAAAAAAGACTTAGTGAAATTGTATTCCTTAACTCCGGAATGTACGTGCTGTAATCCTTAACAGAATAGTAGGCCATTTCTGGCGTAGTCGATTCTGAAGACTGAATTTGAGTGAATCCCTGAGCGGGTGAAATTGATGCCATTGCCACCATTCCCACCAGAACCGGAATCACCTTAAGTAAAGTAACGGCTTTCATACGCGTAGGTGTTTAGTTGTTCTGTTGTTTGTGTTTATGTCCTGCTTACTTCTTATTGCTCCAAATAAGTAATTAGAAATTTTCCATCGCCCTTCATCTCATAATCGATGTTCATTGACATTCTTAAGACTCGCAGTACCTCACGAACAGATCGTGTTTTTAAATCTGCAGTAAATTTTTGGGTTAACAAATTAGAATCAGATTTGTCATACGTAATCGTTACATCATACCATCTCTCAATGTGGGTAAACACATCAGGTAATGGTGTGTTTTTGAATATCAGCCTTCCTTCCATCCAGCCAAAGTAGGTGTCGGGGTCATCAAACATTTCAATTGATAGATTTCCTGTAGAAGTCGAAATACTACCCTTATACCCTTCATTTATGATCAGACGATTATCGTCATCATCTTTGTGGCGCAATTCAACTGTACCATCACGCACTACGACTAAAATTTCATCTTCACCGGGATATGACCTCAGATCGAATGATGTGCCAATCACTTCAACCACTGCATTATTCGTTTGAATATTGAAAGGGCGCTTGCGATCTGATTTCACATCAAAAAAAGCCTGGCCATCCAACTGAACATCGCGCCTGTTCGTACTGAATGATTCAGGCATGATTAGTTTACTTGCCGCATTGAGCATCACTTTAGAGCCGTCTCCAAGCTCAATATTTGCCCGCTCACCGGCATCAGTAGCAATTTCATTAAATACAGGAGTCTTTTCGGAATCCTGAGGCTGTGTTGAGAATTGAAGGGTCAAAACAGCTGAAATAAATGCAACTGTGACAAGGGCAGCCACTTTTAACGTATTTGAAAACATCTGCTGACGCTTTCTTAATTTGCGATATCGCAATACTCTGGCCCTCTTCTCTTCCGGGTTTGTAGCTGCGATTCGGTCAGCAACCCGGTCCCAATCTTTCTCCAGATTTAACTCTTTAATAAGCAGATCCTGAGATTTCTCTTCCGAGGATTTCCAGATTCTGTCTACAGCATGTAGTATTCTACGGTTTTCATTGCTATGGTTAAGCCACTCTTCAAGATAAAGAGAGTCCTCTGCATCGATAGAATTATCGATGTATCGGGCAATAATCGGCCAAATGTCTTTATTGTTTTGCATAAAATTATTTCAATTACTGCCTGTTAGACAGTTTTAAAAGTTCCTCCCCCCACACTCCTTTCAAAAAAATTATTAGAAACACCGATTTGTCATCTCTAAAGTTAATTCCCTGAGTTACCGCCTAATGCCGGCCCAGAACCCGCTCCATCCGGTGCTCCTCTACGATATCTGAAGCTTTCCGTATTTCCGGTGCTGTTTCTGAAGCGTTCTTCAAATGCAGCTCTTTCTTCGGCAGGCAGATCATCAAGAGTCATAAAATAGTTGTCGCTGTCGCCGGGATAGTTATTCGAACCGGTGTCTGAAAATTGGCTTAAGTATGACATTCGTGACTGCACTTTATTCTCTACATAGTCTGAAATATCAACCGTTACGTTATTACCTTCTGAGCCCCAGAACAGATACTCCATTATCCGTACCGGCTCCAGCTCTTCTTGAATAATCTGCTCGGGGAATATAAGATGCCACTCAGCTGCCCTGGCTGCATCAACTGCCAAATAAGCCGCTGCACGGTGATCAGCCTTATGCCATCGTTGATATCTGTATCCCGGTTCAAAAGCAACAAGTACATCAGGCTGAATTTTCCGGTACCACCAAACAAGTCGTCTTACCAACTCCTGTTTATCAGCAAATTCCACCATACCATCTGTATAGCCAAGGTTGATGTAATTTTCGGCAGGTATTCCGATGTGGCTCATAGCTGTTAACTGCTCATGACGTCGAATTTTTTCAAGTCTTTGACGGGTCATTGTCCTGTCTCTCGTACCCACATTACCTGCAGTTAGTAACAGGATATAAACATCGTTTCCATTCTCTTGAAGCATTGCAAGTGTGCCGTGCCGCCCGGCGTCATCATCCGGATGAGCACCTACCAATAGAATTGTTTTTCCGGTCCACTCTTCGATTGGAGTTTCGGGTTGAGAAATTGCCTGAAGAGGCAACATCAATAGTGCAGGAAGTAGCATAAATAGTTTCATGGCGGAATATTATATAGGTTGAAGATGCTATGATTGCATCTCAGTAACACGTGCAACTGCTAATCACTCTTTATGACAATAGCACGCATACCTACCCCCCACCCGAGTCAGTTTAACCCGATTTAAGATCGTAAATGGCACTACAATCCAAGTCTCTCTCTTAAGAATTTGAGTGACTTACCCATCTGATTCTCTACTGTTTTTCTGGCAATATCCATTACCTCTCCAATTTCGGAATAGCTTAGGCCATGTTTTCGGTAAAGAATAAATATTGTGTGTCTGCGCTCAGGCAGTTCTTCTACTAGTTTCCACACTTTTTGAGATAGTTCTTCGGTGTTAAGCTCCACACTGTTGATTGAATCATTCAGTCCTTGTTGTTTTTTAAGCCTGTTTTCAAGTCGCTCTTGCTGTTTTCGCTGTTGCAGAAAATTGAGCGATTGATTTCGAACAGCCATATATAGATAAGCTTTCAAAGACTGATTGATATAGAAATTCTCCCTGTTGTCCCAGATTTTAATAAACACCTCCTGAACAACATCACGAGCTAAATCTAACGATTTCACATAGCCGTTTGAAAACACACACAATCGCGAATAGTACAGATGAAATAGCTTCTCAAAAGCAACCTGATCACCGGATCTTATCCGTTCAACCAGTTCTGCATCGCAAATTGAGCTTTCATCCATATAAATTCACGGGCTAATTATTATAAAAATATCTATCCACCCGAAATCAATACATGTAAATTTGAATAAGAATCAGTAGATCAATTATTAAAGAATTGCAATTTCTGAAAGTATTGAGCAATGTATGATCAGAATGGAGTTTTTTTAAATAACGGAATTAGGGCATTATCTGCAACGTCAACTCTATACGTATGTGCCCCACATTGCTTTAAATGTATTACTCTGGCGCGTTGAGATTATCTTTTTACATCTAATTGCTCTCAAACAGTGATTTACTGAGCCGTCCATTTTGCAAATCCTTCTATTGAGTCATACTCCGCTAATCCAAGCTGATCATAGAGTTTTGCGGTTTGAATAGTACGTTCAT
>SKGY01000225.1 GCA_007117235.1 Balneolaceae bacterium | reverse complement strand
GTGAAAGTCACTCTTAGAGTCATTTCCTGAGAGTGAAAGCGCTTACTTTGCACTTCATATTTTAAAAATATTTTCATCTGTAGAATCTTAGACTCGTCCTGTTTCCGAATCTCTCAACTCTTTTCTTTCTCTCCAGATCATTTCAATGATAAGTGCGATGGGCCCAACAATGAAAAGAGCATAAAAAGGCGCATAAACTGCCTCACCAAGCCTGAAAATCATCTCAACTAATGCTATGAGAAAAGCCACAAAACTCTGTCCTGCCCTAGTACTAACCGTCGTTTTAGGATCTGTAATCATAAACAATACAAACAGCTGATACATAGGGCCTGTTAGTGGAGCAATTTCAGCCATAAACAAATCACCTGTGTAGAGACTTCTTAAATATCCGAATGCGATAAAACCAAGTACGTATGTTGCGCAGATATGGAATTTGTTGACTTTATAGATTGTAAACAATCCAACAATCCAGATAATCAACATCGCCCACATATTATTCCCCCACTGGATACTAAGCACCGCCATACTGTCTGAAGCGATTATCAACATCACGACAATGCCAAAATTTGTAGGGTTCCAGATGTGACGACCTCTGAATCTGAAAACGTACTTAGATGCGATTGATATAGCCGCACAAAGTGCGAATGGCCATAACATCGGAGATCGCACCAAAATACCTGCCGAAATACCCGACACATAAGCACTGGAAAGGTTTCTCCACTCACCAGTTACCATTTTGTGAAGAACAGCTTCGGTTATAAATGCTGCAATTATCGCTGTAAATAGTTTTGTATATGTATCAAGTATCCCAAATGAAATATGCGCAGCTACAAGAATAGCACTAATTAGTATTGGTCCGATGAAGCTCTTTGGAATGGAGAAATTTTGAAACCGTTTTGGCTTTGGCAATGCTGCTTCGCTACTCATTATAATCAGGGCTTTCTAAAATTTTATGATATTGGTTTAACTCCGGACCTTGGATAACCTGTTTTATACCCGAAGGCCATTTAATCTCAACTTTATCAACATTATCTGCTAAACCAAGACCAAAATGTACAGGCAACTGATCTTGTGAACTAAATCCATCGCCTGCGCTAATCATCTTTCGGGTAACTTTTCCATCCCAATGTAAATCTACTACTGCGCCAATTGCACTGTAATTACTTTCAACACCCTGCAAGTCAAATCCTACCCAATTGTGTTTTGGGTTAACTCTGTTTCTTAGAATTTTTACCGGCTGATTCTGATTTGCCACTATCACATCCATCGCTCCCGTACCAAACAGATCAGCGTATGCTATTGATCTGCTGTCGAGATTCATCGCCGCCCCCACTACGCCGGCAACTTCACGGAACCTGCCAGCTCCATCGTTCAGCCATAACTTATTAGTTTGATAGCCTGAGAAAGTTCGACCATTCATGGCCGGCCAGTTCATGGCATCAATAATAATATTTCTGTTGCCACCAACTACTTTTGCATAGTCGTACCAATAATCTGTATTAGGTTCATCAGATACGTAGCCATTTGCAACATAAAGATCATTGAACCCATTGTTATTGATATCAACAAATTTACCGGCATAACCCCACTCTCCTATCTCCACTCCCATATTACCGGCAACATTTCTATAACGCGGAATCTCTCCGGTGCCACCCCTTGAGGGAACCCATAAATTGTTACCCTGCATTAAAACACCTGCCTCTGAAATATTCGTAACATAAATTGAAAACGCACCTTGATTCAATATATCCCCTACCGATACGCTCATTCCACTTTTAGGCACAAAACCAAGTCCGGCCTCGGGTCCTACATTTTTAAATTGTTCGCCATTTTGATTTAGAAATATTTCATCCACACCGTAGTCGTTTGCAAGAATGATGTCCGGAAAACCGGAATCATTAATATCAGCAGCTGCAGCTGCCAGTGTCCATCTTCTTGTTTCATGGAGCCCAACTGCCTCGGATACATCTTTAAATGTACCGTCGCCCTGATTTTCAAATAGGTAATTTAATCCACCGTTTGTAGCATACTCATAGCTATCAGGCATCATTCTGGTATCTGTCAATTCAAACAGGTTGACATCCTCGTGGTAGTAGCCACCTATAAAAAGGTCAAGGAATCCATTATTGTTGTAATCAAACCAAAATGCTGTATTCGCATTGATATGATCAGGCAATCCGGAATCTTCAGTAATGTTGATGAACTGCACTCCATTTTCATTTCTGAACAGCTCAGGCTTACCCCATCGATAAATGAGAAGATCTTCGTATCCGTTATTGTTAAAATCTCCCCAAACAGTTCCCATAGATGCACCCACATCCGGCCTGTTCATTTCTGCTAATCCAACCTCTGTTGCAACGTCTGTAAATGAGCCATCCCCGTTATTTCTGTAGAGAGCATTTTTACTTCCAAACTCACTGCTGGTTACGTAAAAATCGGGAAATCCATCTTTGTTAAAATCCACAACTGAGACTGATGCCCCTACGGATGAGATTTGAGGGAGGATATGATGTAACCGTTCATCAACAATCGCTCTTCTGTGAACAAAGTCGACACCTACGTCTGAGGTTACATCTTCCAGATAAAATCCATATCGCTCTATTACAGCTTCGATATCTGCGAACTCCTCAGAATTCATAAACTCATCATACTTTTTGAGACCGGTTGGCACTAAAAGCAGAAGTATGAAAATGACGATGACCGTTATTTTTACAGTAAATTCTTTATTCATGGTGCCACTCCATTTTCATCAAAAATAAGCGCAGATCTAAAGGTGTGTGATGTTATATACCGTGTATGATAATTTAGCCAGTCGTTTCTATGCATTTTAAAGATCGGATCTGAAAATAGTCGATCTCCTACTGTGTATTCGTAATCAGACTGCCCATGATAAGGCAACGGTAAAACGGTGGCAGACGCTTCCGTATTGTAATCACCATCCTTCACCCACCCGTCAGACTCGAATACATAGCTTCTTGTATAGCCTTCTTTGGGTGGACCCAGCGGTTCAAAATGGAGTACCATCTCATCACCTGCATTCATGATTACATATCGATCGTCAATATCTGCCAGCAGTTCAGTAACGTCCCCAAATCGGGTGTGAAATCCTTCCAGGTCTCTCCATCTCTGTGCCGTACTTGAGATCTCCTCATAAACAGGTAGTTTTGGCGAAACAGCATCAGCCCTGTTCCATTCAGAAAAACCCCTGTAACGAAGCTCCTGTTTAGTTGGCTTAAGATTTCTTTCTGTAATAGAGTCAATACCTACATTTTCAGCCTGAAAAATACCGTCCCAATAAATCTCTGATGTTGTCGTCAAACGAATCTTATTGATATCGTTGCTATTATCAGCTATTGATAAATCAAGCAGAATAGTTTTTAGTTTCCCTGCCGGAACACCAAAATTATCGTGTAATGTGTTCCAATTTTCACCACCATCTGAGACTTCTACCTTGATGCCTGTTGGCGGATTGATCGACCCTTGACTTAGCGCAAGATTTATTGAACTGTCTGTAGGCCGCAACCAACCGGAAAGCAGCAGCCAATCAGGATTGTTATGAGTTTCTCTGTTCAGTTCAATAACAATTGAATGTTCCTCAACCAGTCCTTGATATGCCGTTTTAGTGAATGGCTTCATATAGTTTTCATCTAATTCCCTGACCAGATCTGTATAGTCATAACCTTGCTCATCAGTTACACTCTTAACAGGTGCCGGTGTGCTCATTACCTGTGTTGATAAATCAGGAGCAGGAAATACAAACCGTTCATCCACAAAAATTTCAGTACCGATTGGGTGATCTACCGCAACCAAATTCACATAATCAAAAAAGTGTGTTTCCCAGAGCTCTGCTGTCATACGTAGATCATAGGTTCCATTAACAGGGTTCAATTTATCTCCCGGAATTTTCACTCTGTCAAACGTCTGTATTACACCGGCGGTTTCCTGAGCATTGATTCTTAAACCAAGTGGCGACCTCCATAGTGCATCAGTAATAAAGTGGATCTCTTCACCATCATTTGAAAAGAGCCATGGACAAGAACCTTTCAATATCTGTTCATTAAAAATTGTAGCACCCATTCCCAATTCAGCGAACTCTGCCTGGACTGAACCGTTGGGCCAGATAATTCGAAGCATTTGAGCTTCTTCATATTCACCCAGTCCAAAATGAACAATCGGGGATGATATCAGTTGTTTTTGGTATAACACTCCTGACCTGACCTCCATCTCGCCACCAATACCAAATGAATTTATTCTCTGATCTCCTTCTAAACCTGAAGCGCGGGCTCTGATTGATCGGGCAAAATAGTTTTTCGTACCCTCATTTTGGAGAAAGAACGGTGTTCCGTTCTCATCAATGCCGAGAATGTCAAGGCGTTCATTTCCGTCTAC
>SKGY01000125.1 GCA_007117235.1 Balneolaceae bacterium | reverse complement strand
AACGTGTGGAAGCCATCAAGCGATCCTTCTACCACATATTGCAGCAATTTTTCGGGTTCAAGCTTTAAAAGCTCTTTTTCAACCGTACGGATATAGTCTTGGTTGAGTTCACTGACCATCAATTCGATAAACTCAGCCCTTACATCCTCCTCCTTAAAACACTCTAAAGCTAAATCGAGGATTTCCAAAATTTTCCCGTCGGATGGCATGGCTGCCCTGAACACCTTAAGCATATCCAGATGCTCAATTTTAGCGTCATTCTCGAAAATGATATCATCAAATAGAAGCTCCTCTTTCAAATTGGGATTAACCAATGATACCTCGCTTCCAGGGGTGTGTACTATTACCGTCTTTAGACGGTTAGTTTCTGACGTAACGTTGATATTCATATGAAAATGTTTTTTAAAACTAATGAGGTTTAAAGATACGAAAATAAGCGACAGATAAGATATTCTATCCTGTTGGTTACAGGTAACCATTCACCCCAAAGAGTCTTATCTTTACTGCAGTGATATTATAATTTAACAGGACTGAAAAAGCGTTATTGATTGTTTTTAAGAGAAAAGGTTCATGACTACGAAAACAGAAATAGAGTCGCTTATTTATCTGCTTGAAGATCCAGATCCAGAAGTTCAGGTTGGAGTTAAAAGACGTTTTGAGGAGCTTGGCGAAAATGCAGTTCCACTACTCGACCAGTTTAAAAACGAATCTGTTCATGATAGTGAGAAAGAGACGATCAATGAGATCATCTACAACATTACTATAGGATCGATATTAGAGGAGTTTTCATTTATTATCGAAGAGGGAGTTAATAACTCGAGAACTCTAGAGAAGTCTATTTTTTTACTGTCAAAAATCGGAAATCCCACCATTCGGATCGAAGATTATCAGAAAAAATTAGATAAAATATCTCAGGAGATCAGTTCGGATATTGCATACACGCCTTCAGTGCAGGAAAAAATGCAGATACTCCTTCAATACGTGTTTAGAGAGCTGCGATTTAGAGGAGATTCAAGTGACTATCACAACACGCAAAACGCTTTTCTTGATAGAGTTATTGAGCGACGAAAAGGACTGCCGATTATGCTGAGCCTGATTATTGTGTTTCTGGGGAGAAGGCTAAATCTCCCGTTTTATGGGGTTAACATGCCAATTCATTTTATGCTACTTTATGAAACACCTGACAGGGATATACTGCTTGATCCGTTCGATGGTGGCAAAATTGTTACTTATGATCAGTGTTATTATTTCCTGAAAAAGAATGGAATAAAGCCTCGTCCCGAGCACTTGAAAAAAGCAGATGAATTAGAAACACTAGCCAGATGTATCCGCAATTTAATTCACAGCTACAGCAAGATAAATCAGACAAGAAAAGTTAGTGATCTCAGAGATTTGCTTCAGCTTGTTGAGCTGAAGGGTTAGTACTACTTGTTTAATTCGAAACCTGCAGCTTCAGCTGAAAATCTAAATGGATCGATCTGACTTGCCAGTGAGTAGAATGATTGCGCTTCACCCTCCTCACCTGAACTTCTGTATAAATCACCGGCAAGTGTAAAGAGATCTGCACTGGCAGGGTATTTATTAAGTAGTTTTTTTAGCAATGATGAAGCTTCGTCTATGTCTTTATCACTGACTAAAATTTTCAATCGATAAAGATCAAAAGCCGGATGAGAGTTTCCTGCTTTATCAAGATAATGGCGACAGCGGGAGTAGATATTTTTGTTGAAGTAGTACTCTACAAATAAAAGTAAAAGTGCGGTAGGCAGTTCGATGAAATCCAATCTGTCTTCGAGAGTCCGTAGTAACTCACGTTCATCTGCAATAAGCAGCGCAGTAACAATACAAGCCAGATCATTTTCATCCCAATCAGAGCGAAGTATTTCGGTTTTTACTTCATCAGTAAGATAGTGCTGAAGTGCGTCAACCCACTCTATATCGGGGTTTAACGGATCATCTGGAATTCCAAGAGATTGTAACCGGTCGGGATGAGATCCCTGTTTTGAAACAGAATACGTTGCAGGATTTGACCATTTTTTATTAAAACGATTTCTGTTCACCCACTTAAGCCTGGGCAGAAGTTTTAAACCCATCATTTCTGTCGTTTTAGCCTGCTCGTGTTTGGCGACGGCAACAGGAACCACAACAACTTTTTTACCCAACTCTGAAAGCTGAAAGCAAAAATCATCAGTATCAAAATGACAGAGCCCATACTCTTCATCGAATTTTATATGAAGGTCCTGCTTTATCATAAAGCAGCAGCTGTCAACACGGTCAACGGGGATTAAATCTTCAGCGTCATTGTTGATCTGTTCCGGATAGTCTGAGTTGTTCAGAGTTGGAGCAGCCAGGGCAATTGTATCATCTTCAATAAATGCTGATTTCAAATGATTTATGGTGTCAGGCTCAAGGTAGACATCATTATGCATCACCAGGATATAATCTCCAATTGAAGCATCTATCCCCTGATTTACGGACGCCCCAAAACCTTTGTTTACAGAATTAGTAATAACTTTAATATTAAAAAAACCTTTCTCTTTAAGTTGAGACAGATATTCAAAGGTATCATCAATACTGGCGTTGTCAATAACAATCACCTCAGTGGTTGATGGGTTTGCCCCCTCTTCTACATACAATAGCGCCGACTCAAGCAGTGATTTTCCGGCGCCGGCAGTGGGAATAATTATAGATAACTCAATATCGTCAGGATTAAATTGTTGGGATGCATCACTTTTTTCACCTTTAAAAAGATCAACCTGTTCTTTTGGCAGCTTGTCCATCAGTTGAAGCTGATGTTTCAGTTCTGCCGCCTCTACATGCCGACGTAATTTTTCGAGAGCCGATATCTTGATTCGATTTGCTTCGTGGTGACTCGGGCTCTTCTTTAGAAACTTGGTGATGATATCCAGAGCTTTATTAGCATCACCCTGATTTAAAAATTGTCTGGCCTGAATTAACTGATCATCATCGAGCTTTTTTTGATCATTTTCAGATGGATTATGAATAAGCTTTTCTTCTAACTGTTTCCTGACCTCTGAAGAAAGTGACAGTCTCAAAAGTGAGTAATAGAACTCTTTAAGGTCTTGTGAACCGGCGATTGGTGACTGCTGATCAGAAAGGACAAAAAACGGATCTGTTTTATGCCACACATTATCCTTTTGCAACCGAAGGGCAAGCTCTGCACCGTGTAGTTTGTTGAGAAATGGATTGAAAAAAAAGTTTTTGGCCTCAATAACATGTTGGTTCCAAACCAGACAACTGTCGTCAGGCAGGTCTCCATCTGATGCAGCATTTATCCAATCAATTGGATCTTTTGGGAGGGAAAAGTCGAGCGACCAAAACGCGGCAGGATCAGATTTAAATCTGCGGATAGAATCGGTGAGTAATGAGTCGTTTAAACGCTGAGCTTTTAACGGAGCCCATACAAATGTTCCGGCGGCCTGAACCAATGCCTCATTGAGGCAGTTTCCGCGCCCTTTTATCTTTTCATGCTCAAAATAGTATATATGATCACTGTCTGTTTTTGACAGTGTATTTTGAATTGCTTCAGAAAACTCCGCACCGGCATTATCGTTAATGATAATAAGTTCAATATCCTTCCTTGCCAACCTTGATAGAGTTAATAAGAGAGACTCGAAATGAACCCTCTCTGTGTGAGTTGTAAGTATAATGGATAGATTAACGAGGCTGGTCATGATGGAATTGGTTTTCATCAAATATACAAGATGAATGGTGGGGAAAAAAAGAGATCCAAAACTAAATATTTGTATACCCTTTTTTAATCAGATATAAAGAATTTTTAGTAAATAGATAGCCGGATAAAGTAATGCCAATGAACAGTATTGACGTACCCGTCAAAGCTCCTGAAGGTGTGTATCAAGGAAAGGAAGGATTTTGAAAAGTAGAGTCTTTTGCAAAAATAGTATCCGGTTTATATTCATAAAGCAATGAATCAGGCAATTCCAATTCCAAAGTGTCAGCGGGTTGGGAAATTGTATCAGCAGGTTCACTATTTAGTCTGAGCTGACTATCCAATAAAAATTCAGCCTCTAGCAGCATTGGGTCTAAATCTTCAACTTCTTCAGGCATTTCTACTTCCGGAAGATATGCTATGCCGGTCAGATGTGTCATCTGACGTAATATCCATAAACTTCTCTCTTCAGCAAATGGTGACGGAGGATTAACCCTCATTCTTTTTGGACTTGGCAGAACAGCAGCCAGGCGCGCAGACATCTCGGGCTCAAGCTTAGTAACGTTAATTTCCCAAAAAGAATCAGCTGCTTTCCCGACTCCATAAATTCCGGGCCCAAACTCAGCTATATTCAGGTAGACCTCCAGAATTCTCTCTTTCGGCCAAAAAACCTCAATCAAAATAGTTAACCCCGCTTCCACTCCTTTT
>SKGY01000192.1 GCA_007117235.1 Balneolaceae bacterium | reverse complement strand
TAAACCGGGCCCGATGATGGCAAGTCCTGATGAGTTTGAAGTTGAAATCATTGGTAAAGGAGGTCATGCCGCTTCACCTCATTTAACGATTGATCCGATAGTATTGGCGGCACAGATAATTATGCAATTTCAAACGGTGGTTAGCCGATCGGTATCACCAACTGAACCTGCGGTTGTAACAGTTGGAAGAGTCCGTGCGGGATCTACATACAACGTAATTCCTGAAAAAGCAGAGTTGATCGGTACGGTTCGGACATTCTCCAGAGAAACTGCAAATCTGATAAAAACCAGACTAGAAGCAATAGTGAAAGGAGTGGCAGAAGGTGCCGGTGGATCATATAGTTTCAGATTTAATGAAGGCTACCCGGCGGTGATTAATAATGAGGCATGCACTGCGAAACTGGTGAAAGCTGCAGAATTGGTTTTGGGCAAAGAGAACGTGATAGAATTAGAGCGACCAATTATGGCGGGTGAAGATTTCGCATTTTATCAGCAGCAGTTTCCCGGGGCATTCTTTTTTCTTGGATCGGGCAGTGATGAAGCAGATTCAAAATGGAGCTGGCACCATCCCAGATACAATATTGATGAACAAGCATTTTTAACCGGAGCAGCGCTGATGGTGGGGATAGCACTCAAAAGCGAATAAGTGTATGTAGATTATGGGCAGAGAATTTTCATTTTGGGAGCGTGAGGTTTGGCTTAACAAGCAGGATCTTCTGATTATTGGCGGAGGTATAGTTGGTGCATCAACGGCAATGTTATACAAAGAGAAGCACCCCGATCACGATGTGCTGATTATAGATAAAGGATTGGTGCCTGAAGGAGCCAGTACACGAAATGCGGGTTTTTGCTGTGTGGGTACAATGTCAGAACATTTAGCTGATATGAAGATTGCGGGAGTAGAGACGGTGTTGAAGCGAATTGAGAGAAAGTGGAAAGGCCTGAATTTATTGAAAGAGACAATGGGTGAAGATCTGATCGGTTATGAGCACTCAGGCGGTTATGAGATTTTTACTGACGATAAGCTTTTTGAAACTTGCTCCGAAAAAGTAGAGTGGATGAACAGTGAGCTTAAAAACAGATTGGGAGTCGATAGTGTATATAGTGTTCAAGAGTATCAGGGATATCCGGCGATTTTTAACCACGTTGAAGGATCCGTTAATAGTGGCATGCTGATGAGGGAGTTGCATAAACGAATTTCTAAAATGGGTGTCAGAGTTTGGTGGAATAGTGAGGTTGAGTCTGTGGCATCAAAAAAAGTCTCGCTTAAAGGAGGAGTCGATATTCACGCAGAAAACGTGGTGATAGCAACCAATGGATTTACAAAACGTCTTATTGACTTACCAATTAAGCCGGCGCGTGGATTTGTGTTTATCACCAAACCTATTGATGGCTTCGGGTGGAAAGGGACTTTTAACCACAATGCCGGATACGTCTATTTCAGAAATGTAGATAATCGATTGTTGCTGGGTGGTGCGCGTGACCTTGCAAAAGAGGAAGAGACAACGGATCAATTTGGCACCAATCAAAAAATTAGAGACTACCTTATCTCATTTGCCAACGATGTGATCAGACTGCCCAAAGGGTGGGAAATAGATATGGAGTGGAGCGGGATAATGGGCGTTACTGAAAATAAAGAACCCATTATTGAGGAAACAGAAAAGGGCTTATTTGTTGCGGCAGGATTGAGTGGCATGGGCATCGCGATAGGGATGCAGGTGGCCAGCGAGTTATGTGCTAAAATAGTTCGCTAAACTCTTTGAATTATCGGTCTAAAAATTCTTTGTACAATTCAAGAAGCTCATTGGTAATCATGGCTGTTGCGCCCCAGAGAGGAGTGGAATGAATATTCCAATAGGGTACATTCATTTTATAATCTCGAATTGTCCACTCTTCCCAAATCAAATGATTTTCATCAAGAAGCGATCTAATAGGAACTGAAAATGCTTCCTCCACTTCATTTGGGTTAATCTGTAGCTCAGGCTTTTCATTTAAAAACCCAACAAATGGAGTGATTTGATTATTACTTCTATAGAGAAAAAGTGGCGAGAGTGTTCCGGCAATTACCACCTTTTTAGGATTTAGCCCAACCTCCTCAAAAGACTCTCTTAGCGCAGTTTCAACCGGAGCTTCGTTACCTTCAGACCGCCCGCCTGGAAAACTAATTTGGCCAGCATGTCGAATAGAATTGGTTCTCAACGTAAAAATTATTTCGAGGTCATTATCAGAGTTTTCGTAAATCGGAATAAGTACACTGCTTGGATGGCCGGCCTCCTTGTCCGGTTCGGGAAATGTTAAGCCGTCCGTAATAGGGACAGGTTGCATTTTTAATTGCGCATTTTTGCCCGGGAGATTTTTCGGATTTTTATCTGATAAATATTGATGAAATGGATGCACGCTAAAAAATGCTTTAAATAACCTTTCTTTTCATTCTACTCTCAAAGATTTAATAAAGTGAGACATTAATTTTGTAAAAACACTGATCAAACGTAAAAAAATATTAACATCGGTTATTCACAAATCTATAAGAAATAAAACCAGATTGACAGATTAGTGAAACGAGTCTATTCAAACATTTTTTTCTTAATTAACAATTTGTAACAAAGCTTCGATTTATTACTCTTGTAGAGTGAGGGCTTGTAGTAGTATAGAGAATGTGTAAGGATAATCTCTTAAGCTCTCTTACAGTCAATTATAAACCAAAACGTTAGATATGACTAAATATATAAAAAGTAAGTTGGGACTGGCGGTATTACTTATCGCTGTAATTGGTGTTAGCTGTGACGGTGTTACAGATACATCAATACAAGCTCCACAAGACCAAAACCTTGAAACATTAACTGCCGGTGATATTATTGATGGGAGTTATATAATTGTTCTTAGGGCAGATCGAGATGAAGTTGAATCTCAAGGTAAGGCGTATATTGAACGAATGAGTTCAGAGCTTTTGAGTGAAGCCGGAATTTCCAGAGAAGTAGTTACAAATACATACTCGTCCGCGCTTTACGGGTTTTCTGCTCATTTAGACAGAGCTCAGCTTGACAGACTTAAAGCTGATGATAGAATTGACTACATCGAAGAGGATAAGATTGTAACGCTTGCACCTCCATGCGGTACTCCAAATGGCGGCCCTTGTGATCCTGATGATGGTGACGGCGACGATGGCGACGATGGTGGCGATGATGGTAGCGGAGACGATGGAGATTCAAGCGCTATTGTTCCGTGGGGAATTGAGCGAGTAGGTGGAGCTGTAACGTATTCTGGTAACAGAACATCGTGGGTTATCGACACAGGGATTCAGCTAAATCATCCGGATCTTAATGTAGATGCAAACAGAGGTTTCACTGCATTTTCAAGCGGGCCTGACTCAAGAAGTGCTGATGATCTTAATGGTCACGGTACGCACGTAGCTGGCACAATTGGAGGCTATAATGGTATTTTAGGTGTTGCATCAGGTGTGGTTCAAGTACCTGTTAAAGTTCTTGACAGACGTGGAAGCGGGTCTGTTTCCGGTGTTATTGCCGGTGTTGACTATGTAGCGGCAAACGCATCATCAGGAGATGTTGCCAACATGAGCTTAGGCGGCGGTGCTTCTCAAGCTTTAGATGATGCTGTTATAGCAGCTGCTAACGGTGGTGTATTGTTCGCACTTGCAGCAGGCAACAGTGGTACATGGGCAGCTAATTCTTCACCTGCAAGAGTTGATCACCCTAATTCATGGTCTGTTGCTGCAACTGATGTGAACGATAACTTCGCATCATTTTCTAACTACGGTCCTCCGGTAGAGTTCGCAGCGCCTGGCGTGTCTGTTGAGTCAACCTGGATTAATAGCGGGTATCGTACTATTAGTGGAACATCTATGGCTGCACCACACGTAGCGGGTATTTTACTCGTGACAGGTGGTTCTGTTAACGCAGACGGTCAATCTTCAACAGCACCTGATGGTGTCAGATATCCAATTGCTTCTCACAAGTAAGCAATTATCTCCTATTGACCTTAAAGCGTCTTTCCAAATGGAAAGGCGCTTTTTTTATGAAAAAAATCTGGGTATAAACTTTGGTACTTCTCTCTGATAGATCCTGTATTCATCGCCAAAACGCTTTATGAGATTCCTCTCTTCAAACCACGATCCAATCCAGAAGTAGGTCCCAAAAATGATAGTTGAGTAGAGTAGATTTGCCGTCATAATCGGACTAGTGATCAACATTAGAATGGCAAAGGTGTACATAGGGTGACGAATATATCTGTAGAATCCGCTGCGAATCAATTTTCCTTTTTCAGGTTCGTCAAGATAGTCCGGTTGAGAATCGTATAGCAGTTTATCTCTTATCTGTTTTAATCCGATGAATGTGAAGCCGTCCTGAGAAAGAATTGATGAAATGAAGAGAATAAAAAAG
>SKGY01000117.1 GCA_007117235.1 Balneolaceae bacterium | reverse complement strand
TCTAGCCATCCCTTACTCTCACCCTTTGCAAGCTCAATTCGGTAGTGCTGATATTTTTTTTTTTTTTTTTTCATTTTTCTCTCATGCTTATTAAAACAGGCTAGATATCCTTCAATTTTGTTGTCCGAATTGGTAATGCTATCACGCTCATCGCTCATGTTCACTACCTGAAGTGTGTGAGGAGCTGTTTTGATCGGCCCGAAATCATGAGCGAGCCGAATCCATAAATCGTAATCCTGGGCAGAGGGAAGGTTTTCATCGTATCCGCCAACCGCTGCTATATACTCTTTTTTGGTCAGTACCTGATTTCCAACCTGGTTGTAGAAGAGTAGATCATCAAGCGTAATAACAGGTTTCTTCTTCCAGACAATCTCTTTATCTCCAAAATCCATGCGGTCATTGGATGTAACAGCAGCAAATCCCTCCTTAAATTCCTCCATTAGTAGTTCAAGTCTGTTAGGTCGCCAATAATCGTCATCATCGAGGCCTGCTACATACTCGCCTGAAGCATTATCAATGGCTATGTTTCGGCTTTTAGCGGCACCCTTGGATAGGGGATTTCGAATATTTTTAACAGGATACTCTTTCTCAAAGTTTGCAATCACCTCCTGAGTGGTATCATCAGAAGCGTCATCAACTATGATGATTTCCAGATTGTGCCAGGTTTGTTCAAGTACAGAATCAACAGCACGTTTTAACAACTCCGCACGGTTGTGTGTTGGGATAATAACGGAAATCAGCGGTTGGTTCTCTGTACTCAATGTTCTTCTAAGATCAATTGGTTATATTTGCCGCACCGGTAAACATATGAACAATCTACCTCTCATAACAATAGCCATTTGCACCTACAACAGGGCAGATTATCTCAGGGATACGTTGGCAGATTTGCGTAATCAGACTGTGCTGGATGATCGGACTGAAATTATTGTGATTAACAATAATTCGGATGATCATACAAATAAGGTGTGTGATGATTTTGATAAGCGGAATCCCAACATACAATTTCGGGCAATAAAGGAGGGGAATCAGGGATTGTCATATGCCAGGAATAGGGCAGTTGAGGAGTCAGACGGAGATGCGATCCTGTATATCGATGATGATGTTATTCTACCCGATAATTTTGTTGAAACTCTTCATCAATACTCTGCAACTCAAAATACAGTAAAAGCATCAGGTGGTAAAATTCACGTTTCATTTGATGGTGATGATCCCGACTGGATTCCCAAACAGCTCATGCCAATGTTTGGGCATCACGATTTAGGAAAAAAAGATTGCAGATATCCCGCCTCAAACTTCCCAAGGGGAGGAAATATGTTTATCAGAAAGGAGGTTTTTCAGAAATATGGACTTTTTGATACATCACTCGGAAGAATAGGTAAATCGTTATTAGGGAGCGAAGAGAAAGCTTTTTTTGATCGTTTGAAACAGAATGGAGAAGAGCTGATGTATTGGGGCGATCTGAAATTGTGGCATCGAATCGGAGACGAAAGACTTAGCGAAGAATATCTAAAGAAGCAGTCTGTCGGAATCGGGGCAAGTGAAAGATTAAGAGTAAAATCTTCTGTAATAAGAACATCAGGAAAGCTGATGAGTGAACTAGTGAAAATGTGCGGTTCTTTAGTTCTCTCATCCCTGCAACTGTTAAATGGTAATAACAAAGCTGCGCTGTTTCTGCTAAAATTCAGAATATGGGTTTTGTCCGGCTTTTTAAACCCTGAAGGCAATTAAGTACCTGTTTGGGTAAACGATGGTATATTTCTAAGCATTTCCTGAGTTCTGCTCATCAATGAATCCACTGACTCGAGGTTGTTTGTTTTAATAACGCGAAGAGCCGGCTTTTTTTCCTGCTCAATTTTGTGAAATACATCACTAGCGCTTTCAATGTGCGATTTTAAATTCGAAAGATTGATTTTACCCATTTTTCTGTACCTATTATTAGTGATGAAAAAGAAGTTCGTATATAAAAGACTAACCCGAACACTATTTGTTACGAAATTTTAATATAACCGGATGGGAAAGCGGGATAATTTTTTAAAACTATTCATAATCGGTGATAAAAACCCTGAATATGCGTATATATTGATGCGAACAACCGAACCATTAAAAAGATTAAACCACAGTGAGTTAGAGTGGGTATAATTGTCAGACAGAGCATATTCAATAGCCTGATAACCTATGCAGGTATCGGGCTCGGGTTTATTCTTACAATACTGCTCTATCCACACATACTGAGCCCTGATGAGTATGGATTAACTCGTGTGCTGATCTCAGTTTCATTTATTTGCTCTCAATTTGCCCATTTGGGATTTCATAATCTCATTCTTCGATATTTTCCATTTTTCAAAAAGGCGAATCCTCAAAAACATGGGCTGTTATTTTGGGCTCTTACAATTCCTTTTTTTGGTTTTTTACTCTTCAGCGTACTGTTTTTTCTGTTTGATGATTTGCTGATAAACTACTACATGGAGAAGTCACCTCTATTTGTAGACTACTACCTCTGGGTGATCCCATTCACGTTTTTTATTCTCTACTTTGAAGTGTTGAACAACTACCTTCGGTCACTAATGGACTCCACTACAGGATCGTTTGTAAATGAAGTTGTTCAGCGTGTTTTTGCAATCATTTTCTTAGCGATCTATTTCCTTGAGTGGGTGGACTTCTCAACATTTATTCTGCTTTTTGTAATCAGTTACTCGTCACAACCACTCTCTATTCTGTATCAAATTTGGCAGAAAAAAGAGTTTAAGATCATTCCGAATGTAGACATTCTCAGAAAGCCACTTGTTAAGGGCATGGTTAATTACAGTCTATTCTCTCTTCTTGGTGGTCTCACGACAGTGCTTATCTGGAATATTGATGTGATAATGTTGGGCGCAATGGAAGGTTTAAACAGTACCGCCATTTATGCAATTGCGTTTTACATAGGATCAATTATTACAGTTCCCCAGAGATCTATTGAAAAAATAGCGGGCCCGATGTTGTCAGACTTTATCAAAAATAAAAAATGGGCTGATGTACAATCCATTTACAGCAAAACATCGCTAAATCAACTAATACCCGGTCTGTTAATATTTGGTCTTGTTTGGATAAATCTTGATATGCTGTTTATGCTGATGCCGGAAATTTACAGTACGGGAAAATGGGTAGTGTTCATCATTGGTGTTGGTAAACTTATTGAAGTTGTTACCGGTGCGAATGGAATCATTTTACTCAATTCTAAACATTACAGGGTTAGTTTCTACACAAACATCATATTGGTAGCAGTTACTATTGCTGCGAATTATTTACTTATTCCGATATACGGTATTGAAGGAGCGGCTGTGGCATCCGTTTTGGCACTATTTATATTCAATAGTGTAAAAACAATCTACATTTGGTGGAAGCTGAATATGCAGCCATTTTCAGGGGCTACTGTTTTTATTGTGATATTTGGTGGAATTCTCATCTATATATGCTCAGAGTTGATTCATTTTAACACTGTTTGGATGAATATGATTTTTAAATCCATGTTATTTAGTGTCCTATTCCTGATCCCTCTTTACAAACTAAATATTTCACCTGATCTGAATTCATTGTTTGAATCAACATTAGCCAAGATTATAAAATGAGAGCACTCATAGTTAAAACGAATGGTGATCGGCCGGTAATGGAAATGGGCGAATATCCCTCTCCTCAACCATCAGATTTTGAATTACTTGTCAGGGTACATGCAACAGCATTAAACAGGGCAGATTTAATGCAGAAAGCGGGAAAATATCCACCTCCTAAAGGTGAATCGGAATTGTTGGGGCTCGAAATGTCAGGCGTTGTCGAAACTGTTGGACGAAAAGTGACAAAGTTCAATCCCGGAGACTTTGTCTTTGGCCTGCTCGGAGGAGGAGGTTATGCTGAATTCTGTGTCATCCATGAAGAGATGGCTAATCATAAACCTGAAAATCTCTCATTCGAAGAAGCCGCAGCCATACCGGAGGTATTTCTTACAGCATTTCAAGCTGTGATTTGGCTGGGTGCTTTAAAAGAAAATGAAACCATATTAATTCATGCAGGAGCAAGTGGTGTTGGAACTGCTGCAATTCAACTAGCTAAACAGCTAAAGAGTGCAACAATTATTGTGACGGCTGGGAGTGATGAGAAGCTTAAGCTATGTAAAGAGCTAGGCGCAGATCTCATGATTAACTATAAAAAAGACGATTTTGCAGACTTTATAGAAGAGAAGCTTGGCAAAAACAGGGTAGACGTCATCATTGATTTTGTAGGCTCGCCTTATTGGGATGGAAACATAAAATCAATGAATATGGATGGTAGGGTAGTCTATCTGTCGATGCTTGGTGGAGCAACAGTTGAGAAAATGAGTATCGTACCCATTCTAAGAAAGCGATTAACTATTCAGGGATCTACATTACGAAACAGATCATCAGACTATAAAAAGAGATTAACGTC
>SKGY01000254.1 GCA_007117235.1 Balneolaceae bacterium | reverse complement strand
CCATGACGTTCTGAAGGGTATATCATCATTTCAAAGTTTGTGTTCCCGTTTTGAATGAGTTCTTCGGCGTATTGAAAAGCATCTTGTGATCCCACATTATCATCAATCAAACCGTGAAGAAGAATGATCGGATGCTCAAGTTCGGGAGCATAGGTAAGCGGAGAGCTTCGGTCGTAATGCTCAGGAAACTCTTCAGGATCGCCAAGTCTGGGGAGTGTATACCATGGATTGGCATGATAGTAATTTCTCCAATTGGTAACTTTTCGCAGTGCAGCACCGGCGTGAAATCTGTCCGGCTGATCTGTTACCGCATAGAGTGCCATGAAACCGCCATAACTACCGCCATAAATTCCGACATTGTCCAGATCGAGCGCACCACCGGTATGGTCTTGAAGCCAATCAAGTCCGTCAACGATATCCTGAGTTTCATATTTACCCATCCAGTTGGTTACATCCTCCCGAAATTTCCTTCCATAACCGGTACTGTGTCTGAAATCTACCTCAACTACAACGTAGTCATGGAGAAGAAGAAATTGATGGAACATATACTCTCTCCAATAATTGTTTGACCACCCTTTATATACGTTCTGAAGCGACCCTGCGCCGTGAGCAAAAACCACTACCGGATATTGACGTGATTCATCATAATTCTGCGGATAGAGAACAGACATTGACAGACCGGTTTCGCCATCACTACCGGTGAATCTTACATACTGCTCTGTTTGCCAGTTGTAAGTATGAAAACGTTCAGGCACAGTGTTAGTGAGCTGAATTTCTCCTGAAGGATTTTCCAGATCCATCATGTAAAGTTCATAAGGTGAGTTGAATGTAGTTTTGGCATAAACCAATTTTTTACGATCCGGTGTCAATGAAAATTGATACCTGTAAGCCTCTTCATCTGTTAATTGTGTGGTATTACCATTTGTAACATCGAGGGTAAAAATGTGTCTCTCACCGTAATCTGCTTCATTTGATACAAAAATGATCTCCCGATCGGACAGCCATCGTGCCCAGGTAATTTCAAAATCACCTTCTGTTAGCTGAGTTACCGATTGTGAGTTCAGATTTGCAAGATAGAGATGATTCCAACCTGACTGTTCTGATAAAAAGAGAAGTCTGTCGGTTCGCGGTGCGAATTCCCTGTATGTACCGTGCAACCATCCTTCAGTGGTGTCTTCGAACAACACGGTATCAGTTGAGTCACCCAGATTA
Organism: Balneolaceae bacterium; assembly: GCA_007117235.1. GTDB lineage: Bacteria > Bacteroidota > Rhodothermia > Balneolales > Balneolaceae > Rhodohalobacter. The sequence continues at coordinate 3,231 of SKGY01000254.1, read as the reverse complement.
TAGACAAACATTTTTCTCTCTTTCAGAGCATTATCTGATGCATCTATTACAGCATAATTACCGGAAAAACTGCCGGTTGCTGATGATCTGTTGTAACCTGTAAGAAGCGTATCGATTGACTCCTCTTTTATATTCGCTGCAAAATATGTCACTTCTGCAATACCACGGGTTGAGCCGCCTGGTATGACGAATTCATCCACGTATTCCGGAAAGTAAACAGTTCTTGCACCGGAATTATCAGCCTGACTCAAAATCAGTGTATTATTTCCTGCCCATGAGTTGATGGAATAATTCGGATCACTGCTTCTTTTACGCGTTACCTGAATCAGTTCCGCATGCACTACATCTGTAACCCATACATCACCGCTTCTCACAAATGCTATTTTTCTGCTATCGGGTGACCATTGCGGGCTATAATCAAATTCTTGTGATGCCACTATTCTGCGAGCGTTGCTGCCATCGCGATTGGCTACATAGATATTTCCATCTTTGGTGTAAACAACTCTGCGATTGTTTGGTGAATGAATTGGACGGGGAGCGGGATCTTCAACAAATTCAGGATCGCTGCCGCCGATAGCCATTTTATACATACCTGTATCGAAGTAAGAGGAGTCATTCCATGCAAAATAGATGGAGTCCATTGTGGCGTTGAAATATCTGAACTGAGGTCTCACACCCGGAATCACGGGTTCATGAAAAATCTCTTTCAGCGTCAGGTTTTCAGGCACATCCTGAGCGGTTGCTTCATTTGGCTGGAGGAAAAGGAAAATTGGTAGTAATAAGTAGCAAAATCTTCTCATGGCAGACTATTGGTTTATTGTGAATTCGCAGATAAAATAGCAGAAAATAAAGAAAGTGAAATGGTAACAGATGTAAATAAAAAAGCCGATTGAAAAATATAGTTTCAATCGGCTTTTAAAAAATCAGGAGAAAATATCAGGCTGAGATTTTCTCTTCAAGCTTTTCAAGTGCTATCGGCTTGATGGCTTCAAACGCATTGAGCGTTTTCTCGATGTGCTCATCGGTGTGAGATGCCATTGGGATTAGTCGTATCAGAACCATTCCCTTTGGAACTACAGGATAAGCCACACCACTAACAAATACACCGTGCTCTTCTCGCATTACCCGCATAATGGTTTTGCAAAGCTCAGTACTTCCTGAAGTTAATACAGGTGTAACCGGACTTTCTGACGGCAATACGTTATAACCCAGATTTAAAAGACCTGACCTTAGCTTGTTGGTGTTTTCCCAAAGTTTTTCTCTCCATTGAGGATTTTCCCGAATCAGCTTTAACCGTTCTCTTGCAGAAACAACAATCGGAAGCGGCAGTGATTTAGCAAAAATCTGACTTCGTGCATTTGCCTTCAAAAATTCAATAACTCGTGGCTCAGTGGCAACAAAAGCTCCAATTAGCGCAACTGCTTTTGCAAAAGTGCCGAAATAGATATCGATACCTTCATGACAGCCAAGTTGAGTGCCTGCACCTGAACCATCATGGCCCAACGTTCCAAAACCGTGAGCATCATCAACTAATAATCTGAATGGATATTTCTCTTTCAGAGCGATAATCTCTTCAAGTTTACCCAGATCACCTGTCATTCCGAAGACACCCTCAGTAACAACTAAAATGGATGAGTTAGGTTTAAGCTTACTTGATGCACGTTTAAGCTGTTTTTCCAGGCTCTCTATGTCGTTATGTTTAAAGACTGATTTTTCGGCCATAGCCAACTGCTTGCCATCTACAATACAGGCGTGGCTCAATTCGTCATAGATGAGGAAATCGTTTCTGTCAACCAGAGCGTGAATAACACTCATGATTCCCTGATAACCAAAATTGAGGAGCAATGCTTCAGGTTTATGAACAAAATCAGCGAGCTCTCTTTCAAGTGCTTCATGTTCGTCTGAGTTTCCGGTCATGAGTCTGGCACCCATTGGTGCACTCAGTCCATATTTTTCAGCAGCCTCTTTATCAACCTGCCTTACACGTGGATGATTGCCCACGCCCAAATAGTCGTTAATACTCCAAACGACCACATCTTTTCCGTTAAATTTCATTTCCGGGCCAAGCGGGCCTTCCAGTTTTGGAAACGTATAGTATCCGTAACCGTCTGAGGTGAATTGTCCTAAAGGTCCGGGGCGACCTTCAAGTTTATCAAATAAGTCCATAGAGCTGGTTAATTCAGTTTTAATTCCCTTTAATTAGCACCATTTGGTAGCCGTTTTTGCAGGTGCTGAGATGGTAGCAAAATGTAAGCAAATTCGCAGCTTTGTCAAAAAGTGAGCTCAGGCTTATGCAACTCCGTGACCCCTTGATGCTTCAAGTAATTTAAACCAATCCTGACGCTCTAAATCAATTGAGCATGACTTCACGGCTGATTTAATTCGATCTGTATTTCCGGTACCCAAAACGGGAATTGGATTAGAGGGCAGTTTAAAAAGCCAGGCCAGAGCAATCTGATCTATTCCTGCGTCATATTTTTCTGACAGTTGATGACAAATATGTCTTACCCTGTGTGCTTGTTCAGACTCTTCATGAAACAGCCTGCCACCTGCAAATGGTGACCAAATCATTGGTGAAGTATTTAACTTCTGTGCCTGATCGAAGGTGCCATCATAAATCGGTTCAACGTGAAGGAGAGAACATTCAACCTGATTCGTAACGATTGGTACATCAAGTTTTGACTGAAGCAGATCGAATTGTGAAGGAGTGAAGTTTGATACACCTACATGTTTGATTTTACCTTGTGAGACCAGTTCCAAAAAACAATCAGCTGTTTCAGAAGCATCCATGAGCGGATCTGGACGATGTATCATTACTAAATCGAGATAATCTGTATTCAATTTTTTCAGCGAAGACTCTACTGAAAATGTGATATGCTCTGATGTGGTATTATAGTGCTGAATTGAATGCTCGGGTCTGTTTGGAGTGGTTAAACAGATATTACATTTCGTAGCGATTTCCATCTTTTCACGTATATCAGGTCTCTCCTTTAAAGCCTTCCCAAACTGCTCTTCATTACCGTAATTGCCATAAATATCAGCATGATCAAAGGTTGTAATACCTGATTCGAGACACTTCTCAATATAATCGATGATACCGGAAGTATTCATTTCCCACTCATTAAGCCTCCATAAGCCAACCGATATTTTGGAAAACTCAGGGCCTTGAGGGTGAATTTTTATTCTCATAACTAATATTTAAAAAATTAATATTTATATACTTATTGGAAT
>SKGY01000149.1 GCA_007117235.1 Balneolaceae bacterium | reverse complement strand
CTCCGGGTTCTCTTGATATCGCATAATCGATTGATGGAGAAAAACGATCGAATGGTAAATGTAGTGAAAAACCAAATGATGGAAGAAGTTTAGAGTCTATGGATTCATCAATTTGATATTGTAGGCCACCTCTGAGGGTTAATCGTTCATGAATAGAGTAACTGCCTCCGGTACGTATAAATTTACTGGAGTAAGATGTGCTTTCTCTCGTTACTGTTGTCGTCTCAAATCCATTTGAGATCTGAACATTAGTTATAAGCTGATCTCTCTGAATCAATCTGTTTTCAATATCCAGACTTAACAATAGTTTATCAGAGAAGTCATAAGAAACTCCCATAAGCAGACGTATTGGGAAGGGTTGCGATCGGTTAGTTCTGGTGTCGGTGTTATAAAGCTCTGCAGTGTCGATATTTGATTGAGCAAGCAGATCCTTAACCGCAATCCCTATTGAAACTTCATTAGTTACCTGAAATTTCATCCCAAGATCTAAACCTATACTTGATGCCGATTGTACATCGGGGTGAAAGTCCGAATAGTTGAACTTTATCCCGATTCCACCCCAAACTGTTTCAGAAAATCGGATTCCAAAATTACTGAATAGCTGGTATTCAGCTGTTGATAAAAAATCAGTGTGATAACCGCTTGTGGTTCGACCATCAATGTTTGACACCCGTGCATTGATCAATCCTAATGAGAGTCCGGCTGTAGGTGGAAGTTCGATGTGTGCAGTTACCATATGAAGCTGTCTGTCAAAACTTAGCAATGCTGTGGACAAATCTACCTGAATAGTCTCTGAAGGCTTAGCGGCTAAAGCGGGATTGTAATATCCATAAACTCCAATTTGATCTACGGCTGTTGCTGCATTTCCCAAAGCCATACCACGTGGAGAAAATCCCATTGTTGTAAAGGCACCGGGTTGTCCTGCAGATTGGGCATTAAGCTTTGAATTCACAGCCGGGGGAATTATAAATGTAAGCGATAATATGAGTGAAATATATTTCAGCATAGAGTTAATCAAGCAGTAAGATCTTACCGTCAGTACGCCCGTTCGGCTTGTCAATTACATAGATATAGGTGCCATTTGCCACAAATCGTCCACTCTGATCAGTACCGTTCCAGACAGCTTCAAAACTTCCACTGCCCGGTAGTGGAATATCAATTGATTTAACCTGATTCATAGCAAAATCAAAGATTCGAATAGTTGCAGACCCTGAATCAGCTGTATCAAATTTGATTCTTACTTCGCTGTGTTGAGTAGGTGAGAAAGGATTCGGGTAGGCATAAGTTTCTACATCGGGTGCATCAGGCTGATATATATTTCCGCCAGTTAGTGGCATATCAACTCGGATAATTCTCCAGGTGTCCCCGCCATCGTTCGTTGATGCAATACCATCACCTGTACCAACCCATAAATTTGAGTCTGTAGCAGAAAGGGCAAAATATCTGGCACCCCTGCGAATAGATGTGTTCGGGCTTCTGATCTGTTCTGTTTTGTTCCACGTTATTCCATCATTATCTGATGTATAAATTCCATTATCTGCGGCGGCAAATATTACACCATTAAAAAAGCCAATATCATTTACTCTGATGCCTTCTAAAAATCTATGAAAAGTTTCTCCCAGATCGTCTGTATATACAATTCCGAATTGATCCCGGTTTTGAGGATCAGTTCTCCAGTTTGTCATCCATATACGATCGGTACCGGGCTGTTCTCTGATGGAAATTATCCAATCTGCAAAAAGACCAGAATCTGAGTCAGGGTTAAATGAGACTCTTTTCCAGCCTATCTGGTCAGGTGTAGCAGTTAGTGCATTTTCAGATATGTTAATGCCGCCGGCAGTTCCAACCCATACGTTTTCGTTACTGTCAATTAATAATCCAAAACCCAAAAGGTTGTTGTCGTACCTGGGATCATATCTGTTTACTGACTCGTTTTGCGGAGTAAGAGATCGCCACCTGTATGTGCTGTCAGGGTTCAGTTCGTTTACAGTAGATGGCGGCAAAATTAATCGCTCCCATGTTTCACCCAAATCTGTACTGCGCAATAATCCTGATGCCCAATTTACGGATAGAATTGTATCAACTAAGAAATCAACCTCGAATGGAGGAGAAAACTCAGGCACTGTAACCCGGGTTTTGATATACGTTTCGCTCCCGTATGTAAATTCAATATCACAGGGTACACCAACTGATGACGCATCACACTCTTCGGGTAGGGCAGAATCAAGAGGGAAATCAATAAAGCGCCAGCTTTGACCGGCATTGTCACTGAAATAGTACCCTTGCGCAGCCTGAACAGGATCACCACCTCTGGTTGATGTATATCCAAGCCCGGCAAGTAACCTGTCATTTTCCACTTCCATTGAAAAGACTCTACCTCGTCCCGAAAATACACTATCAGCATTGGTTGGAACGTAGAACTCACCACTTAATTCAAAATAGGCGTTTAATCCGGGACCTGTCCAGATGGATTGATTTGCAGCCTCGATGGTTGTTGTTGAATTTTGTGAAATAGATAAGAAACGATCAGGCACCGGACCGGAATCTTGTGAGTACACATTTTCAGACAATGAGATAATTGTCAAAAGCAGTGCTGAAGAGAATAAAACAAAGGGGGCTCTGTGAGAATGCATTGTGGAGTTTATGGAAAAATGATCTGCAGATAAAGTAAATTGATTTTATTATTAAATGGGTTGATTAATCTGTATTTAAAATTTCAGTATAACTGTTAGAATAAAAAATCCCATACTCAATGATTGGACATAATGAGACTAAAGCTCATAAAACTCTGATACTCATTTTATTGATTGCCATGACTGTGGAGTGGGTTTTATTACTGATTGATCAAAGGTGGTTAGCTCTTTTTTTGGTTTCATTAATTATCATTACACTTTTTGCGCCCTTAATCTTTAAAAATAGATTAGATGTAGAAATACCCGCTGAATTTCATATCACAGCAGTTATATTCATTTTTGGCTCATTCTATTTAGGTGAGGTGAGAGATTTCTATTTCAGATACTGGTGGTGGGATATTGTGCTTCATACCTCTGCCGGATTATTGATGGGAATTTTAGGCTTTCTTTTAGTCTACATACTAAATGAGAGCAAAAACGTTGAGCTAAAGATGACTCCCGGGTTCATTGCTTTTTTTGCATTTCTATTCGCAGTTTCTATAGGCACAATCTGGGAAATATTTGAGTTCGGCATGGATCAGATTTTCGGGACAGTAATGCAAAAGCCTATGCTTGGTGATCCATCAGGATTAACTGATACAATGTGGGACATGATCGTAAATGCAATTGGTGCAGCATTTATTAGTTTAACAGGCTATTGGTATCTGAAAAGAAAGAAGAGTTATTTTGTGAAAGAGTGGATTCGAAAGTTTATCGATAAAAACCCTAACATGTTTAAAGGCAATAAATAACACTCAATTATTGAGAAGCCCAATCTCTATACATAGCACGCCTGTCTGTCACTTTAACAACATAATCTCGGGTCTCTTCATACGGCAGGTTTTCGACTAAGAAGTTATAGGTTTCCTCAGAATTCAATTCGTTCATTGCAGTTAGTGCTCCGCTAACACTTCGTCCGCCTGTATAAGCTCTTGCAACGTTACCTGTACCTGTATTATATGCTGCAATCATTAATAACTCTTTCACTTCAGTATCTTGTACCCCTCTTAAGTATCGGTTCATTAATAGATTAACGTACGCAGCGCCCAGTTTCACATTGTTTTCGGGTATAAACAGGTAATCCTGAGTTGGAACGCCATCTGTATTATATACAGCTCTATATGCATCACGCCCACCGGTAGAAGGCACGAGTTGCATTAGTCCCAGTGCATTTGCAAAAGAACGGGCCGCAGGATTAAAATGAGACTCTGTGTGTATAATGGCGAATATCAAAAATGGATCAAGGTTATGCAGTGCTGCAAATTGATAGACAAAGTGTTCTACTTTTCTCGCTCTTGTCTGAATATGATCTGGCGCCAAAGAGAAATTCACGTAAATAACAGTTCTTTCCTCACCATCTGCACCAACTACCTGCCTTGTTTCTGCAGTTTCAGCGAGCTCATCAGCTATATCAGCACTAGCCATTGAGGCAGTACTGCTAAATAGTTGACCGGCCAGTATTGGTTCATCCTGTATGGGTTTGGATTCTTCACCCTCCATTAGAAACTCTCTTTGTGAACCACGATCTTCAAGTGTTGCAATAAGTTCTTCCCTTATCTGATTTTGTGCAGCCTCCACTTCATCAGAACTCTCAGCGATTATCTCTACTAAACCTGTACCGTTTTCAAAATCTACTGATGACCGTACTTTTCCGTCTTTTCTGTACTCAACCCAATCTTTATCCGAACGACTTTTAAAATCACCCCAAAGCTTTTCCATTTCATCTTTATAAGCCTCAAAAGCTTGAATTTCTCTCTCCCTGTAATTCTCCCACG
>SKGY01000036.1 GCA_007117235.1 Balneolaceae bacterium | reverse complement strand
TTCAGAGGATGGCGTTCGTTACCACATCAGAAATATTTATAAAAAGTTACACGTTAACAGCCGTTCTCAGGCAGTTGCAAAAGGAATAAAGAATAAACTTATCATTGGGATCCTAATTCCAGGTATCAGCGGACTCATCTGCTAGTCAGATTTTTAGCTTTTCACACTCTGACTTTCTTCAATAAACATTCTTTCCACAAATTATTTCATGTAGTTATAAAGAACTACATGACCATGCAGTGTTTTGTGCCTAGGCACTATATACATTGCTTATGAGCAACCAAGCTACTTGAGAGGCTTGAGAACTGAGAACACACACATGATTAAAGAGAAGTTGAACCCGTTGGCCTGACAGCCGGCGGGTTTTTTTATTTCATTCCGAGCCGTAAATCTCTCACTCTCATTGCACTATCTGTTTTACTATTGCTGATCTTAGTGAACTAGGTTTCACAACTTCTAAAATAATCCCGATATTCAGGTCTATTCATAAAAAAAAATAAGTATCGGAGTTTTAGTGAAAGAAAAGATAAAGATTGCATCAGGTCAGGGGTTTTGGGGCGACCTTCCAAACGCACCCATCAATCAGGTTAAGAAAGGTAAAATAGACTACTTGGTAATGGATTATTTAGCTGAGGTTACCATGTCTATTATGCAAAAGCAACGCATGAGAAATGGAAAATTTGGGTACGCAAGAGACTTCGTAGACGTAGTTGAGTCAATCTTACCTGAAATAAGTAAAGAAGGAGTTAAGGTAATTTCCAACGCAGGAGGTGTAAATCCACAAGCCTGTAAAGATGCGATACTTGAAGCCGCGTCGCGGGCAAACATATCAGGTATTAAAATTGCTGTAGTTGATGGCGATGATATATTACCCGGAATTGATAAACTAATCAGTGCGGGTCATACATTAAAGAACATGGAGACAGGTGACCCTATTTCTACCATCAAAGACGACCTTCTCAGTGCGAACGTATACTTTGGGTGCAGACCTATTGTTGAGGCACTTCAAAAAGGTGCAGATATTGTAATTACAGGTCGTGTAACAGACACTGGTCTTACCCTTGCCCCAATGGCACATGAGTTTGGCTGGGACTTTGATGATTTTGATCTGATGTCGACAGGTACAATTGCCGGTCATATTATTGAGTGTGGTGGGCAGGTATCAGGTGGTAATTTCACTGATTGGGAAGTTGTGGATGATTTCGTTGATATCGGTTTTCCTATTATTGAAGCTCATAAAGACGGCTCATTTTATGTGACCAAACATGAAAATACAGGAGGCCACATTTCAGAAATGACCGTTAAAGAACAGCTGCTTTATGAAATTGGAAATCCTGCAGAGTATATTACTCCGGATTGTATAGCTGATTTCACCACAGTTCAACTTGAGCAAGATGGGAAGGATCGCGTTAAAGTTTGGGGTATTAAAGGTAAACCATACACAGATACCTATAAGATTTCGGCCAGCTATATTGATGGATATAAACTCTCTTCCACATTAGTATACTGTTGGCCTGATGCAGCTAAAAAAGCTCAGATTGCCGGAGATATTTTACTCAAAAGAGCGAAGAATCTTGGCATCGAATTTCGCGAGACCAATGTTGAACTTGTGGGGCTTAACTCATGTAATGAAGACCCTGACATTTTAAATCAGGACATGAGTGATTTAAATGAAGTTCAGCTTAGAATCTCAGTTTATGGAGATTCAAAAGAAGAATTAGATCGATTTGGGAAAGAGATAGCACCTCTGATATTGACAGGCCCAAGTGGTGTTACTGGGTTTGCCGGTGGTAGACCAAAAGCGAGTGAAGTTGTTGCCTACTGGCCGGCGTTAATGGATAAAACAGCCGCTGAACCACGGGTAACGATTTATGATATTTAACAACAACATCGAAAAATACTTCAGAAGTAGAGTTATTAGTTGTTTATTTTTGAACCTGATTAACAATTTGTCATCTAAATAATAAAAATTTATGGTCATTGGGATTGTAGGGGCGGGAATTGCAGGATTGACAGCCGGTAAATTATTGAGCCAAGCGGGACATGAAGTCACCATATTTGAAAAGAGCAGAGGCTTGGGCGGTAGAATGTCTACTCGTTATGCAGGTAAAGATAATCTTGCCAAACTTGATCATGGAGTGTCATATTTCAGACCAAGTTCTGAAGAGTTTAAAAAATTCACAGCTGAGCTACTTGAAAAAAATGTAATCAAAGTTTGGGGTGAAAAGATATTTCTATATAACGGTTCTGAAATCGTAACAAAGAACACTTTTGCCTCAGGTGCTACTTATTTTGCTGCAACTAATGGCATGAACAGTATCGGGAAATATTTGAGCAGATGGACTGATGTAAATACAGATTCACGAGTTGGTGGATTAACTCATATTGGTTCCAATCGTCGAAAAAAACGAACATGGATGATCAATATGAATGATCGTAGTACATTTGAAGCTGATGCTGTAATAATTGCTACCCCTGCACCGCAAGCTTATGGTATTATAAATACAACGATTGATGAAATAAGCATGCTTAAAATCATCCGTGAGATAGATGTGATAAATTATCATCCGCAATTCTCACTTATGTTAGGCTATGGAAAATCAGAAATCCCAGAGTGGGATGGTCTTGTTTGTAAGAATAGCCAGATTGAGTTTATCTCAAATGAGGTTTCAAAACGGAGCGAAAACCAGGAGTGTACAATCGTAATTCATGCCTCTCCAAATTTTACTAAAAAACATTTTAATACCGACACTGACATTGTAGAGCAAGAGTTGATTAACAGTTTTGTAGAGATTACAAAAGGGTGGGGTGTAAGCCCGGAATGGCGTAAGCTTCACAGGTGGAGATACAGTAAACCTGTGAGTGTAATTAACAGACCGTTTATGGAGACTGAGGCAGAAGAATCACCACTGGCAATTGTGGGTGATTATTTTCAAGGTAATGATCTTGATGCAGCTTACTGTTCTGGATTTAAGTTAGCTAAACACTGGATAGAAAAATTTAAAACCCATTAAACAAATCCGGCTATCATTCATCAGAATATTAGTTAAAAATCTTTGAATGATTACTTTTAAAGAGTGGTTTGGATAGAACCACTCTAAACATTGAATTGTGAATTCACTCCAAAAGCTCAATAAATATTTAAGAGACTACAAGGGAACAATTCTTTTAGGAGCCCTATTTCTTACAGCTTCTAATTTTTTTCTCATCTGGATACCTGTGCTCATTCGTCAGACTATGGACGAGGTGGAAAACCTAGGGGATGAATACGCGAGTGAATTTAATTCAATCTTTGATGTACTTTTTTCAAGTGAGGCTGGAGTAGTTCTCGCCTACAACTCACTGCTGTTGATAGGTACAGTTCTGATGTATGGAATATTGCTCTTTGCCACGCGGCAGACATTGATTGTAAGTTCAAGAAAAATTGAATTCGACATCAGAAACAAGGTCGTTGATAAGCTCTTAGTACTACCTCAACGTTATTTTGCCTCGAATAAATCGGGCGAAATTTATGTAAGGACCACGGAAGATGTTTCAAGAGTTCGAGAATATTTCGGTCCGGTGTTAATGTACACCATTAACACCGTTACACGTGCAGGTTTTATTATTACAATGATGGTGATTGTGAATCCACAATTGACATTTTGGGCACTTCTTCCACTTCCTTTTCTCTCACTTTTTGCATATTGGGTAAGTGGTTATATCAACAAATATCAACTGATAATTCAAGAGCAGTACTCTGATTTAGCTGAACGAGCTCAGGAATCATTTAGTGGCATACGTTTACTAAAGGCTTATAACCGGTTAGAAAACGAGCAGCAAAAGTTTGAAGTTGAGGGTGATCAGTACAGAAAGAAGAAGCTCAAATTAGATCTTGTTGAATCACTGTTTCATCCAACATTGAACATGCTTATTGGCGTATCCGTAGTTATTGTAATCTGGCAGGGTGGACTTATGGTGATTGAAGGACTGATCACAATTGGAAATATTGCTGAATTTGTGATCTATGTTGCATATCTCACATGGCCTGTAGCGTCACTGGGTTATACAGTTAATACTTTCCAGAAGTCACTCGCTTCTTGGGAAAGAATTGACGAAGTGATGAAGGAGCCAATTGATATTATCGAAAAAGAGAATGGGTTTGTTCCAGAGAATTTTAAAGGAGATGTGGAGTTTAAAGATGTTGCTTTTAGGTATCCGGGTTCTGATGAGTTCGCTATAAAAGGTCTTAATTTCAAAATAGAAGCCGGTTCAAAAGTTGCATTCGTGGGCAGAACCGGGTCAGGAAAAACTTCTTTGGTCAATTTGATACCACGCCTTTTTGATACTTCAAAAGGAGACATACTGGTCGATGGAGTTTCTGTGAAGAAATGGAATCTGTCAGAGTTGAGACGAAATATCGGCTATGTGCCACAGGAAACATTCTTATTTTCAACTACTATCAAAGAGAATATCGCATTTGGTGTGGATAA
>SKGY01000203.1 GCA_007117235.1 Balneolaceae bacterium | reverse complement strand
TATATACAAACATGGCTCGACTCAAATAAGCCGGAAAATTTGATGGTAACAATGGATATGGATGCGGTTCAGCAGAGTGACGCACCGGGAGTGAGTGCTGTAAATGCGTCTGGCATCACGAAACATTTATGGCTTGATTTGGCCTTTGAGCTTGGGCGAAGCTCATTCGTTACCTCTTTTGACCTGTGTGAAGTAAATCCCGATTTTGACAGAGACAATCAAACCACCAAACTGGCTGCGTTGACCATTTGGTGGTTTTTGTTGGGAGTCACTTTAAGAGAGTAAGTGCTTAAGGTCTGGCCTATTTTTCTATAAGAATCCAGCCATCCTCATTTACCATCTTCTTGGCATACTTCCACTTCACCTCTTTGATTTCGTTTGAGCTCAGATTCTGAACTTTTACGAAATCATTTCGTCCCGGTTCATCTTCAACTGATACGGGCTGGCGTTTTTCACCGGGAGCCTGAGCTCTTTGCTGACCATCGCCACCCGCTTGTGGTGCACCTTTGAAACCCATATTTGTGGCGTCTGCCTGTTGAGCCTGTGCTTTACTCATATCATACTTGCTTTTCTCTTTTTGAGCGGCCTGCACTTTTTTGGGATCAGCCTGCATTTCAGGTACAGCTTTCCAGATCAGTGAAATTGTTTCCTCGTTAATTTCGTCAATCAGAGTTTTGAACATTTCAAAAGCTTCTCTTTTGTATTCGAGAAGTGGATCTTTTTGACCAAACGATCGAAGTCCAATACCCTCTTTCACGGTGTCGAGTTCGCGAAGGTGCTCCATCCATTTATTGTCAATCGTAGAGAGAATAGATGATCGTTCGAGTGACCTCGCGACTTCACGACCCTCATTTTTAGAGGCTCTTTCAACATCTACCACAATTCTCATCCGGCGAATGCCATCCGTGAAAATCACCTGGATTTTAGTTGGCTTTTTGTCGCCTTCTGATTTCTGAATTTGTTGGATGATTCTGTACAGCGGCTCAGAAACCATCTTCTCTTTTTTACGATATACTTCGTAAGCTTTTTCGATAATGTGATCAATCAAGCCATCCTCGCCCCAAATTGCCCATTTATCGAGATCAATTTCTACCTCTACTGCGAGTTGCCGCAGCACTTCATCACGAAGCTTTTCAAACTCACCCTGCGGGTAATATTTAAGAACAATGCTCTCCACTAAATCTTCGAGCATGTCAAATATATCACCCTGTAATTGATCACCTTCGAGCGCATTTCGTCGCCGGGAATAGATTACTTTACGCTGATTATTCAACACGTCGTCAAACTCAAGCTGTCGCTTACGAATGCTAAAGTTGTTTTGCTCTACTTTTTTCTGTGCACGTTCAAGCGACTTTGTAACCCACGGATGCTGAATCACTTCACCATCATCGAAATTAAGCTTGTCCATGATGTTGCCGATACGATCAGTTCCACCGAAAAGCGCCATCAAATCATCTTCAAGAGATACAAAAAACTGAGTCTCTCCCGGATCACCCTGACGACCGGAACGACCACGTAACTGAAGGTCAATTCTTCTGGATTCATGACGTTCAGTACCCAGAATCGCCAATCCACCAAGTTCCTTCACCTCTTTAGAAAGCTTAATATCCGTACCACGTCCGGCCATGTTTGTAGCAACGGTTACACCGCCGCGCTGTCCGGCCTGTTTCACAATTTCACTCTCCCTTGCGTGCTGCTTTGCGTTAAGAACATTGTGAGGAATTCCTGATCGTTTAAGCAGACGGCTCAATGTTTCGGATACATCAACACTTGTGGTACCAACCAGTACCGGCTGACCTTTATCGTGATACTCCTGAATTTTGGTGATTGTGGCGTTATACTTTTCACGCTTGGTTCTGAAAATCAGATCCTCTCTATCGTCTCTGATGATTGGTCGGTTTGTAGGAATTACCGTCACATCAAGATCGTAAATCTCATTAAATTCACCCTCCTCAGTTGCGGCTGTACCCGTCATTCCGGAAAGTTTATGATACATTCTGAAGTAGTTCTGAAGGGTAATCGTAGCATAGGTTTGCGTAGCTGCCTCAACCTTTACCTGCTCTTTCGCTTCAATAGCCTGATGTAATCCATCTGAATATCTTCGACCTGAAAGTACTCGTCCGGTATGTTCATCAACAATTTGAACCTTACCATCCTGTACAATGTACTCCTCTTCACGTTCGAAAAGAGTGTATGCCTTAAGGAGCTGGTTGATGGTATGTATTCTATCGCCTCTTTCAGAAAACAGTCGGTGAAGCTCATTGAATCGCTTTTCTCTCTCCTGTTTTAATTCTGTTTTGGTCTCTTCAATTTTTTTCTCTTTATAGTCGTCGCTAAATTCCTCATTAGCTTTAATCTCGTCAATTTTCTCTTTTTCAAGTTTCTCAAATTCCTCTTCAATATCAGACGTTTCAGTGCCTAAATCAGGAATCACGAAGAAGTCAGGATCTTCATCTTTTTTCGTTAGAAACTCCCGTCCCTTCTCCGTCATCTCGATTGTTTTCTGTTTCATATCAACAGCATAAAACAGATGCTCATCCACAACCGGCATATTCTTGGCATTATCTGCCAGATAGATTTTTTCTGTACTCTGCACCAACTTCTGATATTGCGCTTCCTGCATCAGTTTCTTGAACTTCCGGTTCTTTGGAAATCCACGCTCAGCTCTAAAAAGAGCCAGCCCCGCTTCTTCAATTTTACCCTCTTCAAACAGTCTCTCTGCCTCTATTGCCAACGAGCCTACCAGTGCCTGCTGAGCTTTAACCAAATCTTCAATTCTTGGCTTCATCTCCTCATACTTCTGCTGACTTGTAGACTGCGGAACAGGACCTGAGATGATAAGCGGTGTACGAGCCTCATCAATCAGAATGGAATCCACCTCATCAATAATTGCAAAGTGGTGATATCTTTGAACAAGCTGCTCCTCTTCAATTACCATATTGTCTCTCAGGTAATCGAATCCAAACTCATTATTTGTTCCGTAGGTAATATCTGCGCGATATGCTTTGCGACGGGGCTCTGAATTTGGGTCGTAGCGATCAATACAATCAACCGTTAAACCGTGGAAATTAAAAATCGGCTCATTCCATTCAGCATCACGCTGAGCAAGATAGGTGTTAACAGTAATAACGTGGACTCCTCTTCCTGCCAATGCATTCAGGTAAGCAGGAAATATAGCGGCCAATGTTTTACCCTCACCCGTTTTCATTTCTGCAATACTGCTGTTATGCATTGAAATAGCTCCAACTAACTGCACATCATAGGGAACCATATCCCATTCAATCTCTTCACCGGCAACTTTCCATTTTTGCCCAACAAAGCGGCGGCACGTCTCTTTTAATACTGCATATGCTTCGGGCATAATTTCGTCGAGGGTGTCTTCCAGAATATCCAGCCACTCATCTTCAGCTTCCTCGAGTATCTCCGAAAACTCTCTTCTGTCTTCAAGGGTGATCGACTCATCATTTGAATCCATCTTCACCTTAGTTTCAGTAATTCGCTTACTTACCTCTTTGGTACGCTCTTCAATTAACGCTCTGAAAGAGACGGTTTTTTGCTTCAACTCATCATCACTGAGCTGTTTCATGTCCTCTTCAAAACTGTTTACCTGATCTACGATCGGCCAAATTTTCTTTAAATCTTTTGAGCTTTTGGTCCCAAAAATGGTTGTGAGGACTTTGGAAAGTTGTTCTAACATGAGGTTATAAAAAACGATTTATGATTAGTCTAACAAGTTACAGCTTACTGCGGGGTGGTTCAACACTATTCTGTATGCAAAGATTCACAAAAATGGTGCCGTTCTTTTTACAGGGCATTCAACGTCAGAATGGCAGGATGATTGTCTGATCAAAATGTTATAAAACTAATCGAATATCTATTTCCTCACAGGCCGAACCCCAACCAATACAACTGTGGCTACAATGAGGCATTGGAATATGACGGAGTGAAGGTTTTTTCAAAGCCCTCTGCTAAATTTTAAATCCTAAAAAGCTTAATCTGTCGTGCTCTCGATGAATTCCTAATCCTTTAAACCTACTTAAAAGAGACGGGACTCAAGGCTGCATGACAGGCATCATTTCATCGAAGGGATTGCCGTTTTGCCAATCGCCGAAAATAATATCTATGGTAACCGTGAGATCAGGAAGCAGCGACTTCTGCTTAAAGATGAGTAAATTTTCACTTGGCCTGCTTTCTGCGGTTATGTTCGCACCCGAGTCACTATTAATCCCATTTTCCATAATGCCAAGCATATCTCCAATGGTAATACCGGACGACATGGATACCTGGGTGGTGTGCCCATCGTTGGAAACACTTACTGTAGTATACGATGTGGGAGTATTGATGGCAGTCGTTCTTGCTGCTTTAAGAACGTACCAAATATAATCGGTATCATTTTCATTTTTTTGGAGAGTAGAAAAGTCTTCAAAAAAGGTTCCAGTACACATAAACGGGGTTTTTTCCACTACTGTTGTGAATTGCTGTAACATTATCATCGAATGTGTTGTCCATGATCTCAATAACACCGGTATTAG
>SKGY01000073.1 GCA_007117235.1 Balneolaceae bacterium | reverse complement strand
ATTGATAAGGAGCTTGAAATTGCAAAAGAGCAGCTTATTAATGAAGGCAAGCCGGCAGAGATTGCTGAAAAAGCTGCTAAGGGTAAACTGAGAAGATTCTACGAAGAACGAGTTCTACTCGAACAAAAATTCGTGAAAGACAACGGCATTAGCGTCAAAGAGTATCTGGAGAAAAATGATGCTCCACTTGTCAAATCGTTCCATCGCTTGCAACTTGGCGAAGCTTAAATATTTCTACAAAAAAGGCTACCTTATCGGTGGCCTTTTTTATATCTGCTAATTTTTAATTTTCAGGACGTGGCAAACAACTATAAACGAATACTTCTAAAACTGAGTGGCGAAGCGCTGCTTGGCAAACAAGGACACGGCATTGACGCAGACATCTTGACATTATATGCTGACGAGATAAAAAAAGTACAGGAACAAGGTGTTGAAGTTTCCATCGTGATTGGTGGCGGAAATATTTTCAGGGGTGTTAAAGGCGCAACTGAAGGTATGGATCGGGTTCAGGGTGATTATATGGGAATGCTTGCCACCATGATAAACAGTATGGCACTGCAGGATGCGCTTGAGAGAAAAAATGTTCACACCAGATTGATGAGCGCGATCAGAATGGAAGAAATTGCCGAGCCTTATATTAGAAGAAGGGCGATCAGACATCTTGAGAAAGGGCGTGTTGTTATTTTTGGAGCCGGTACCGGTAATCCTTATTTCACAACAGACACAGCTGCGTCACTCAGGGCAATTGAAATTGAAGCCGATGTTATCCTGAAAGGAACTCGGGTTGATGGAATTTATGATTCAGATCCGGAGAAGAACAGTGACGCCGTTAAGTTTGATACAATTACCGGAGACGATGTTTTAAATCGAAGACTGAACGTGATGGATTTGACCGCGTTTACCCTATGTCGCGATAACCGCACTCCAATTATCGTATTTGACATGAATCAACCCGACAATTTGCGAAAAGTAGTGTGCGAAAATGAAGGGATTGGAACCACAGTTATTTGGGATCAAAAGTAGTTTTCATACCTTTATCCGACTCATTTGAAATTAACCATTTGAACTTACAGCTATGATACCTGAAGAGTTACAACTGATTATCGACACAGCAGAAGAATCAATGAAAGAGGCAGTTGCCTTCTGCAAAAAAGAATTCTCGCACATCCGGGCCGGTAAAGCAAGCACCACGCTGCTTGATGGAATCAAGGTGAACTACTACGGCTCGCAAACACCGCTTAACCAACTAGCCTCTGTATCTGCACCGGAAGCCAGGCTTCTTGTTGTACAGCCATTCGATAAATCCACCATGGAAGATATTGAAAAAGCTATCATGGCGTCCGGATTGGGATTGAATCCGAATAACGACGGAATGATGATTAGAATTCCTCTCCCCCTCCTCTCAGAAGAGAGACGTAAGGAGCTTGTAAAACATGCTAAAGAGGTTGGAGAAAAAGCCCGAATCAGCATTCGTAACACCCGACGCGATGCCAATGATGAAATTAAAAAAACAGTACAAGATGAATCACTCCCCGAAGACAGCCGGTTTGAAAGTGAGGATGAAGTTCAAAAACTCACAGACACCTACACTAGCGCCGTTGACAGCGCACTGGAAGTGAAAGAGAGTGAAATCATGACCGTATAGGTTCAAATATCAATACTCAGGGCAGTTAATTTTGCTCATCATTTTAAAAAAGGGATGTCGTTTTTTTGTATTATAGCGGCTTCCTTTTTTACTTTATAGCACATGTACATATCTGATCTTCATCTACACGGATTTAAAAGCTTTGCCCATAAAACTCACGTAAAGTTTGACAGTGGAATTACCGCTATTGTTGGACCCAATGGTTGCGGTAAATCTAATATTGTAGATGCTTTAAGATGGGTTCTTGGTGAGCAAAGGCCTTCTCTGCTTCGCTCGAGTGCAATGAGTAATGTAATCTTTAACGGTACGGCCAAAAAGAAAGCTCTTGGCATGGCTGATGTATCACTTACCTTCGTTAATGACAAAGGAATTTTACCGGTAGAGTACAGCGAGCTTACCATTACCAGAAGACTCTTCAGATCCGGAGACAGTGAGTACCTTATCAACAACACTCCGTGCCGTCTCAAGGATATCATGGAGTTATTTATGGACACGGGCATGAGTTCTGATGCCTACTCTGTAATTGAGCTTAAAATGGTTGAAGAGATACTCAATGATCGAAACAATGACAGACGGCGACTCTTTGAAGAAGCTGCGGGAGTTACCAGGTATAAAGAGAAGAGAAAGCAGACCCTAAGAAAGTTAGACGAAACCCTTAAAGACCTGCAGCGTCTCGAGGATATTCTTATTGAGGTACGAAAGAAGGTTCGCTCACTTGAAATTCAGGCAGAAAAAGCCGGCAAAGCGAAGACATACAAATCAGAGCTTGAAACATTAGATAAGGCATATACGCTTCATCAGCATAGTCTCATCAAGGAAGAACTTGATCCACTTCAGAAAAGAATATCGAATGCCGAAAAAGAGAAGGCAGAAATCTCAACACGGCTGACAGAACTCGAGCAGAGTGAAGAGAAAGCACGAACACGACTTTTAGAGAGAGAGCGTAACCAGGCAGAGGCACAGCGAAGGGTTAGTCAGCTACACTCTTCCATTCGGGAGATGGAAACCAATTTACAGATCACCAAAGAGAAGATTGTAAATGAAGAAGGTGTCATAAAACAGTATCAGACCGATATTGAACAGAGCGGTAAAGATCTCACAGAACTTGAAGAGCTGAGAACAAGCAGTATTCAAAAACTTGAAAATTTCTCTGACGAGATTAACCGCTCAGAAACTGCACTCAAGGAGTCGAAAGAGAAGTTTAGTGATGTCCAGCAGCAGTTCACTAAAATCAGACATGAACTTTACGAGCTTGAAATTGCCGTCAGTGACACCAACCAAAAGCTTACGTCGCTACAATCAGACCGCATTAAGCTTGAATCAAAGCTTGAAAACAGCGCTGATGATCAAACCCGCATAAACCGGGATATTGAAGATTTTGAAGATGAGATTGTAAACGCTAAAGGCGAACTGGACCTTGCGAATAAAGCACTTGAATCGTTTAATTCCGATTTAGAGAAAAAAGAAGCTGAGTTAGAAGCCCAGACATCAAAACGGGAAAAACTTGAAGATGAGCGCGAAAGGCAACGAGAGCAGATTCGTTCGTTAAAGAGTAAGTATGATGCGGTCATCTCAGAAATCGAGTTGATGAAGGGACTTGCTGATTCAACTGAAACGATGCCCTCCTCTATTGCCTATCTGATGAACGAACATGCGAGCTCATTTTCCCGCATGCAGCCTGTGGGTGAAGTGATGAATATCCGCGAAGATCTCGCTGTTGCACTAGAAACTGCTCTCGGCGAGGCGATCAATTTTGTGATTGTTGACTCAATGGAAGACGCAATCCGTGCTTCTGAGCTACTGAAAAACAATAAAAAAGGACGAGCTACATTCATTCCGCTAAATGAACTTAAAGGGAATTACGATGTAGCTGATGATTCCATAGCCGGTCACGTTGATTGTGAAAAATCTTACCAAATTATTGTTGATCTGTTGTTGGGCTCAACGCTATTAGCCGATCAGATTGATCAGGCTGCTTCAAAACTGACGGGTAAAGCCACTTCCGCTGTTACGCCTGATGGTGACCTCATTACCAGAAACCGATTCCTTAAAAGCGGAAGTAAAAACAAACAGGCTGGAATCCGCCTTGGGCTAAAAGACAAAATTGATAAGCTCTCTGAAAACAGGATTTCAATAGAGAAAGAGCTTCAGAAAAAGGAGGAGTCACTGCTTCAACTCAATAGCAATTTAGATGCTATTAATCCGGATTCACTAAGGGCACAGATCAGGGACATTCAAAAAAGTGCCCGCGAAAAAGAGCAGGCTGTCAGTCGCTATAAGTCGAGCATTCAGGTTTACGAAAAGAATATTGCCGATCTCAAAAACAGAAAGAGCAGCCTTCTTTCAAATCAGGATTCGGCAAAAGAGGAACTGGATGAGCTGCAACCTCATCAAAAAGAGCTTCAGCAGAAGATAACTCAGCTCAGTAAAGATCAGGATGAGAAGAAAGAGACTCTTCAAAAACTTGAAGAAGAGCGCGCTATCGCACAAAACAGGTATAATGATGCACAACTGAAGCATCAGGACGTGAAAAATAAATCTGACAATCTTGAAAGGGATGTTCAGCGTGCAGAATCCGGCATCAAAAATATTAAGTCGCGATTAGAGACCAGAAAGACACTCCTTGGTGAAAGTCATGAGAAAATTGAGCAGTATAAGTCAGGCATTGAGCAGACTGAAAAACGTTTAGCTGATACCAAGGGTCTGAAGAGTGAAGCCGATGAGAAATTGGCTGAAGCAGAGGAGGCAAGCAGTCGCCAGCGTGGAGCAATTAATGAGGTAGAGAAAGAGCTTAAAGAGTTACGACGGCGTAAAGAGGTAAATCTGGAGCTTGTACACCATCTCACCATGGCCCGCGAAAAGTTTGAAATGCAGTCACAAAATCTTGCGGATCATAT
>SKGY01000177.1 GCA_007117235.1 Balneolaceae bacterium | reverse complement strand
CGCTCGACACTTTGAACCGAAACTTCGCCCCCAGGCGACCAGTGCATCTTCGAACTCACAACTATCCCTCCTGAATTTTCCAGTTTCAGGATAGTTGCGCCACACAGATTGAGGCAGAGCCTCTTTAAGGGCAACGCGACACAGGCGCAGGTGTGGTGATGGCATTTAACTTTTGGCCTGCGAATGACCCCGAGGAAATCGAGCATTATCATACCAAGCTTCCACCAAACCATTCGCACATTCGGAAAGGAAGACGTCACACGCATGTCTTTGTTGTGGACGAGAACCATCCTAGTTGGACTTCCAATCACTGACTTAAAATGCTGGCTGCGGCCGTTCACTGCGCCACATCATCAACGCTCTATCCTTGCATCTTATTTTTTTATTATGGTCTTCGAAAAACAAACCTGTGGCGAAACTTCATTCAGAACTTGGCAAACTCTCGAGCTTTCCGAATTGGGCGGCGATAACATCGCGCTTGCTGCGCACATGCGCCTTAAGCAAGGCTCCAAGCGCCTCCGCGTCGCGGGCCTGCAGTAAAGACACCATCCGCCTGTGGTCTTGCATGGCTTGCTCCCATTGTTTGGGAGTTTTATGCGCAGTAAAGCGTGCGCGTTGGATACGGGTGGACAGGTTTTCATAAAGCGCGATCAGAGTTGGATTATGCGATGCCACCAGTATAAGTTCATGAATTTGCTGGTTGATCTCGAAATACTCTGGCGCTTGTGACTGTTCATAGGCGCGTTCCATCTCCGCATTAAGGGCAGCGATGCGCCCAATTTCGGCAGCACTTGCATGCTGACATGCAAGTTCGCCCGCGACGCACTCTAATCCACCGATCACCTCCAACATATCCGTAATTTCACTCTGCGAGATACTGGCTACCTGAGCGCCCCGGTTTGGCAAAATCTCAAGTAATCCTTCGGAAGAGAGTATCTTTATCGCCTCGCGCAAAGGCGTGCGTGAAATTCCGAACCTCTGCGAGAGCGTGGTTTCGTTAATGCGTTCGCGTGGCCTCAATTCGCCAGACTGAATCAAGGCGCGCAGTCGATGCGCAACCTCGTCATGCAGATAGTTTTTTCTAATGGCCTCACTTGGCCTCGCTGTCCCGAGTGAATTCATAAACATTTCCTCTTTCATGAGATTTAACCTGAACCGTCTGGTCTGTCCATTGTTGCTGAGGGATCAAGGCAATCCTCAAGCAAGCGCGCGACATGCATCGCCTCTCGATCAGTGCCGTTGGAAATCTGGCTCCGGCAACTTGTACCATCTGCGACGATGACGTCATCTTTGCCAGCAGCTCGAACAGCAGGCAGCAATGACAGTTCGCCCATGGCCACTGATGTATCGTAGGTTTCGGCCTGATGCCCAAACGCGCCTGCCATGCCACAGCAAGACGATTCGATTACACGCAGCTCCAAACCGGGGATTGCACGAAGCACCTGCTCGACAGCCGGCATCACACCGAAAGATTTCTGATGGCAATGTCCGTGTAAATGTGCGACTCGGCCAGCCTGATCCGCCATCGGTAGGGTAATGTCCCCGGCCTGTAGGTCTTCGGCAATTACCTCTTCAAACATCTTGCTGGCCTTGGCCAATGGTTCCCATTCCGCGCGGGGCAGAAGGTTGCGGAACTCATCGCGCAGGGTCAACAAGCAAGAAGGTTCCAAGCCGACGATCCGTGCTCCGCGCGCGATCAGCGGAGCGAGGGTGGTCGCCGTCCGATGCGCTTCAGCGCGCGCCTGATCCACCGCTCCGGCCGCTAAATAGGTCCGCCCGCAGCATAGTGGTCGCGTAACACCCCCGCGCGGGGCCCAATGCAGGCGATACCCGATTGCTTTCAGCACGCGGCATGCAGAGGCAAGGTTGTCCGGTTCAAAATAACGGTTGAAAGTATCCGCAAAGATGATGAGGTCGCGCCCGTCGCCTCGAATATCATTAGCGTTTACAGCTTTACCTGACTCTTGCCAGGGCGTTTGCCAGACTGGTAGAGGGCGACGCGCACTTAGCCCCGCCAGTTTCTCTGATAGGCCAGCTAGACCAGGCACCTTGTCGCGTAGGTTGGCGAACCAGCGCAGCCGCGAAACCAACGGGGCATAGCGGGGCAAATATGCAACCAGCTTTTCGCGCAGCCGCATGCCGTGCCGGGCGTGATAATGATGTAGAAATTCTATTTTCATCTTCGCCATGTCGACGCCAGTGGGGCATTCCCGACGGCAGGCTTTGCAACCGACACATAATGACATTGTTTGTTTCATCGCATCCGAAGTGAAGGCATCGCGTCCCAACTGCCCGGATATCGCGAGGCGCAGGCTGTTGGCGCGCCCACGCGTGACATCCTCCTCGTTCTGGGTCACGCGGTAGCTCGGGCACATCGCGCCACCTGCGATCTTCCGGCAGGTACCATTGTTATTGCACATTTCAACGGCACCACCGAAACCGCCCCACTCGGACCAGTCCAATGCTGTTTTTGTGGGTGTTTGTACTTTGTAACCAGGCGCGAAGCGCATCAGTGAAGGATCGTCCATTTTGAGTGGGCGCACGATCTTCCCAGGATTCAGTCGGTTGTTCGGATCGAATCCATCCTTCACTTGTTCAAACGCGCGAACCAGTGGTTCACCAAACATCCTCTCATGAAATTCTGACCGTGAAATTCCGTCGCCGTGCTCGCCGGAATGGGAACCTTTGAAGCGGCGGACCAGATCGATTGCCTCGTCGGCGATGTCGCGCATTGCCTTCAGGCTACCTGCATCTTTCATGTCCAGAATTGGGCGAACATGCAAACAACCAACTGACGCATGAGCATACCATGTACCTCGGGTCCCATGCCGGTCGAACAGATCTGTGATTGCCTCCGTATAATCGGCCAGATGTTCCAAAGGCACCGCGCAATCCTCGATGAAGCTGACGGGTTTGGCATCGCCCTTTGTCGACATCATAATATTCAGGCAAGCTTCGCGCATCTCCCAGACTTTTTTCTGCGCTGGACCTGCGGTAATGCGCACCACTGAATCCGGGAAACCGTGATCGGCCATGCAGACCTCTAGTCGGTCCAGATCAGTAAGCAGCGTACCGGCTGAATCGCCCGCAAACTCGACCAGCAACAGGCAGTCGGGTTGCCCCTTTGTGATTTCTGCAAGCGTGGTTTGGAACACGGCAATATCTGCGCCAAGTGTCAGAACGTTGTTGTCGACCAACTCGACTGCAGTGGGGCCCAAAGCAACAAGATGCTGCGTTGTCTCCATTGCCGCCCGGAAGCTGGGAAAATGACACACGCCCACAACCCGGTTGGCCGGCAGATGCGACAATTTCAACTTGACCTTGCTTGTCAGGGCAAGTGTACCTTCCGACCCCACCAAAAGCTGCGCATAATTCGGATGTTCTGTAAGCAGCGCATCCAGATTGTATCCGCCAACACGGCGCTGAACTTTTGGAAAATTAGCCTCTATTTCAGCGCGCTCGCGCTGCGCAATAGCGTCCATCTGGCGCAGGAGTTGTTCTGCACCGGACCCGGAAATAGTCTGGCCAAGACATATGGTCGTTCCATCATGCAGTATCGCTTCAATCTCGCCCACATTGTCGGACATCTTGCCATATGCGAGCGAACGGGCTCCACAAGAGTTGTTGCCTGCCATGCCTCCGATCGTGCAGCGGCTAGCGGTCGAGGGCTCGACTGGAAAAAAGAGCCCATGCGGACGAAGTTGTTCATTCAGCCGCGCCAGCACGATACCGGGCCGCACGGTTGCTTCCATTTTGTCGGGGTCGATTGACACCAAGTCGCTAAAGTGGCGGCTGTAGTCCAGAACGATACCATCACCAATAGGTTGACCATTCTGCGAAGTGCCGCCACCTCGCGCGATGACCGGCAGATCATGTCGGCGCGCGACGTCTAACGCAGCAATCACATCATCGGAATGGCGTGGAAATGCTACTGCCCGTGGCGTGATTTGATAGATCGACGCATCAGTTGCATACCGCCCGCGCGTAAAAGAATCAGCGGCCACCGGCCCTTCCATTTGCTGCGCAAGCTCCTGATGGAGAGCTTGGGGCAATCCCTTAACTGTCGGATTGATCGCATTCTTTGGAGCATTCATAGCCAAATCCTTGCAAGTGAGAAAGTGCGGTAAACGAGGACGTTGACCTCATCATTAATAAAATTCTTGCCAGAACTGTATACAGTATGCAACATGTAGCATAACGAATATAAAATATTATCTTGGTTCTGCCATAGAAAAGGAGCGAAAATGCACACTGGCCGCCACTTTCTTCAAATACCGGGCCCGACAAACACTCCGCTTCCGGTGCTCGCGGCACTGGCAATCCCAACAATTGACCATCGCGGCCCTGCATTTCGCGACCTTGCGGTTGATGTTCTTGAGCGGATCAAACCTGTTTTTGGCACTGAACAGCCGGTAATAATTTACCCTGCGTCGGGAACTGGCGCTTGGGAGGCAGCGTTGGTGAACACGCTGTCGCCGGGCGACAAGGTGCTGATGGTCCAGACCGGTTGGTTTGCCACGCTATGGAGCAAGATGGCAGCGAAGCTGGGTAT
>SKGY01000062.1 GCA_007117235.1 Balneolaceae bacterium | reverse complement strand
TAGAGTCGAAATTTTTCTAGTCGCAATTCTTCCTACCCCAAATACTGAATGTCTAATGACACTTAGTCCCACTGTATATTCATTCACTCATCAGAAAAGCCAAAAAACGTGTGAATTTATCGTTATGAATTAATTCCTGTTGGGAAACAGGGCTGAACATCCTATTTTTAGACGATAAAAAATATTGTTCAAAAGTAACTTTTAATGGCAGTGAAAACTGCTATTTCTTTTTTAATAAGTTGAATTCAAAATGTTAGTATGAAGAAAAATTATCTGTCCAGAGAAGGATATGAAAAACTGGATAAAGAGCTTAGAGATTTAAAAACACGCGGCAGGAAAGAGATTGCCGAGGAAATTTCAGAGGCAAGAGCAAAAGGCGACTTGAGTGAGAATGCTGAATATGATGCAGCGAAAGAGGCACAAGGACATCTTGAAAAGCGCATTGCTGAACGCGAAAACACACTTGCCATATCATCTATTTTAGATGAAAAAGATATTGATACATCAAAAGCCTATCTATTATCTACTGTGACTATTCATAACAAGAAAGTTGATAAAGAGATGAAATATACACTTGTATCAAAAGATGAAGCAGATTTTAAACAAGGAAAAATATCTGTTGATTCACCCATTGGAAAGGCTATTCTTGGCCGTGAAGTTGGAGACGTGTTTACCGTTGATGTACCTGCCGGTAAGCTTGAACTTGAAATCAAAAATATAGAAAGATAAGTATATGAAAGTAGGAGTAATTGGTACCGGCTACGTAGGATTGGTGTCGGGAACCTGTTTTGCAGATAGCGGAAATGACGTTATTTGTGTTGACATCGATGAGAGCAAAGTTGAACGCATGAGAAAAGGTGAAGTGCCTATTTATGAACCGGGCTTAAATCGCGTTTTTGATCGTGCAATTCGTGAGAAAAGGCTATCGTTTACAACCGATATCGAAAAAGCATTTAAGGAGTCTGAAGTTATTTTTCTTTGCCTCCCAACACCTCCGGGTGCTGACGGACAAGCAGACCTGAGCTTCGTACTCAATGTGGCTGATCAGCTTGGAGATCTGTTCAACAAGTTTCCGGGATATAGAGTGATTGTAAACAAAAGCACTGTTCCTGTGGGAACTGCTGATAGAGTGCATGAAAAGATTGCCGCTAAAACAGATCATGAGTTCGACGTAGTATCAAATCCTGAGTTCTTGCGAGAAGGTGCAGCAGTTGAAGACTTCATGAAACCTGAGAGAGTTGTTGTGGGTACATCCAGCGACAAAGCCGCTAAACTTATGACGGCACTTTATGAGCCATTTGTTAGAAGTGGTAATCCAATTATTATTATGGATGAGCGAAGCTCAGAGCTTACCAAATATGCGGCTAATGCAATGCTTGCCACAAAAATTACCTTCATGAATGAGATCGCCAATATTTGTGAAAAAGTAGGCGCAAACGTGGACAATGTAAGACGAGGAATTGGAACTGATTCCAGAATTGGTAAACGTTTCTTGTTTGCCGGTATCGGATATGGAGGCAGTTGCTTCCCGAAAGACGTTCAGGCCATTCACCATACAGCAGGAGAATATGGATACGATTTCAGAATTCTTGACTCAGTGATGAAAGTTAATGAGACTCAAAAGGTCTCAATTGTTGAAAAAATGAAAGAGTTCTATAAAGGGGACCTCAAAGGAAAAACAGTTGGTGTATGGGGACTCGCTTTTAAACCTGAAACAGATGACGTTCGTGAAGCTCCTGCTCTTTACATAACAGATGAACTTGCTAAGCTTGGTGTAAAAATGAGAGCCTATGATCCTGAAGCAGTTGACACATTCAAAGCTGCTGCTTCTGAAATAGCTAAAGAAAATATAGAGTTTGTGTCAGATAGAGATTCTGTAATTGATGGTGTTGATGCATTGGTTATCTGCACAGAGTGGAATGAGTTTCGCCGACCTGACATGGAGCGATTTTCAAAAGTAATGAAAGCACCTGTCATATTTGATGGGCGAAATCTTTACGACTTAGAAAGAGCGAAAGAGGCCGGACTTACTTACATCAGTGTTGGACGTCCAAGCGTAAACGTATAGTTCATAAAAAAATCACTTGGCAAAGCGAATACTTATAACAGGCGGTGCAGGATTTCTCGGTTCACATCTATGTGATCGATATTATGAAGACGGCTGGAAAGTTATCTGTATGGATAATCTATTGACCGGTTCAAAGAATAACATCTCACATTTGATAGAGAAAGATCGATTCGAATTCATACATCACGATGTCACACAATTCATCAAAGTAGATGGTGATTTGGATCTGATTCTCCATTTTGCATCACCGGCCTCTCCAATTGACTATCTTGAGATGCCTATTCAAACATTGAAAGTTGGGTCGCTTGGTACACATAATGCGTTAGGTCTTGCAAAAACCAAAAAAGCAAAGTTTTTATTGGCATCCACTTCTGAAGTTTACGGTGATCCATTACAGCACCCCCAAAATGAGTCGTATTGGGGAAATGTAAACCCAACCGGATTTCGGGGTGTGTATGATGAGGCGAAACGGTTTGCTGAAGCTATGACTATGGCATATCATAGATTTCATGACATCGATACTAGTATTGTGAGGATATTTAATACGTATGGCTCCCGCATGAGGTTGAAAGATGGCAGGGCTCTTCCAACATTTTTCAGACAAGCATTGAAGGGTGAACCTATTACAGTATTTGGTGACGGATCACAAACAAGATCCTTTACCTATGTGGATGATTTAATTGAAGGAATATTCCGGCTCGCCGAGAGCGATGAAGCTGAACCGGTTAATATTGGCAATCCAGAAGAGATAACAATTCTCGAGTTTGCAAATGAGATATTGGAAATTACTGAAAGCGACAGCAAAATTATTTTTGAGGAGTTGCCTGATGATGATCCAAAAATTCGACAGCCTGATATTTCGAAAGCTAAACGTGTTTTGAACTGGTCTCCAACCGTAAATCGCAGAGAAGGATTAGTCAAAACTATGGACTATTTCAAAGAGCAAATTGCCCTGGTATGAGCACCAAGAAATTAATTGATCTCTACCCGTATCGTCTGGAGGGAGATGAAATTAAATTTCTGCTTTTTAAAAGAGCCAAAGGTAAAATATATGAAGGCCAATGGAGGATGGTTGGTGGCAAAGTGAAGCCTAACGAATCATCATGGCAAGCAGCTCTCCGAGAACTAAAAGAAGAGACCGGGTTAAAACCTGAGAAACTCTGGACGATTCCAAGTATCAACTCTTTCTATGAAGTGTCAACGGATACCATTCATCATATTCCGGCATTTGCCGCAGAACTAAATTCTGATATAGAGCCTGATCTGGATGATGAACATGTCAGTTTTGAATGGGTTACTTTAAATGATGCTTTAAAGAGGATACGCTGGCCGGAACAAAAGCGTTTACTTAAACTTACACACATATTACTCTCAACAGATCAAATACTAGAAGATTGGCTGGTTTCTGCAGACTTTTATTAATACTCATCTTACCGCTCTTTTTGTTGATTCCAACTCAAACTGAAGCGCAAACCAAGAGTTATGAGATTCTTCCTTCACCGGATATATGGTACAACTCTGTTGACGGTATAAAACTCGGAATTCGCCTTCGTGGACAAGTACCCGGCACATTCGAAGATGGCCCTCACAGACTGGATGCATCAATCTGGATAAACTCATGGTTCCCGGATCTGCCCATTTCATACAGATTATCATATACTGAACCGATTGCATCATGGTCTGATTATGGGAGTGAAGCGAACGTTGAATTCGTTAGTTCAGTAAACACCGGCTATCAAGTTCACGGTGCCGGGATAAATAAGCGGTGGCAAACAGGGTTTGATGAGCGCAGGTATAAAGAACTCTCTTTTTATAACACGTTTGAGAAAATGTTTGACGACGAGTACAGAGCGTTCCGCTTGTTATGGTCAGATCAAAATAAAATAATCAGTTCAGTTACGGCTGAGTATCAAAATGACAATCCACTTGGATGGTATAATGTATCGCTTTCAGGATCCTTACAATACCTGAACGACCCGTTTGGATTTGCAAATCTGACCGCCACTCAAATGGTACCATTTAATGATTACTGGGGATTTAGATTTCGTGGATTTATTGGTGCTGCCACTTCAGATTCTGCACCGGAGTATCTGTTTTCAAGAAGTTCATCACCTGCAATCGATAAACTTGATTCAGGCCTTACTAGGGCTAGAGGAACTATACCTCAAGGCTGGATCGAAAGTGGAAATGTTCAAATTGCGGGCGGACCGAACTTGAGAGGATATACGTCTCAGGATGTGAGTGGATTTTTTCCTTGTGTGAATTGTTTTGAACTCAGGCCAGCACTTTTTTCATCATTTGCTTCTATAAACACTGAATTTGACTACTTGAATCCGATCGCGCTGATATTTGAAAAGATTCCATATGTATCAGAGTTTATCTCTTTCAGATCGTATCTGTTTTTTGATGCAGGGAAGTCGTTAGGCACCAGAGAATTTGAGAGCACTGATATATTTGCTGATGCAGGTGCAGGATTCTCCTTATCTTTAAAT
>SKGY01000068.1 GCA_007117235.1 Balneolaceae bacterium | reverse complement strand
GCATAGCCCGGATGATGAAATTGTTGGATATCATAATGGAGAATTTTTATTTCAGGCAGCGGGAGACCCAAAGCAGTTTGTAGAACTCAGGGGTGGACACAATGATAACTTTTTTTCCTCCCGAGACTTGATAGAATATCACTGGGCTGAGTTCTTGAACCGATATTAAAATCAACGGATGAACTTGAGTATTTTAATTCATCTTTCTCCCTTCGGTTAGTATATTCACACTATAGAATTTAGCTTAGCAATCAGCCAATCCATCCCCATTTATGTATCTGATTTTTGACACCGAGACAACCGGCCTGCCCGACAATTATTCAGCTCCACTGACTGATTTTGACAACTGGCCAAGGTGCGTTCAGCTAGCCTGGCAGGTTCATGATAAGACCGGGAATATCATTTCTCAGGGCGATTACATCGTAAAACCCGATGGATTTTCGATACCGTTCAACTCAGAGAAAGTACACGGAATTTCTACCGAACGTGCTCAAAAAGAGGGTATTCCACTGCGTGAGGTTATGGATATTTTTAACCGTGATCTGGAGAAGTGCACGTTTGTAGTAGGCCATAATCTTGAGTTTGATCTCAACATTATGGGCGCAGAATATTTGCGGATGGAGCGCGAAAATCCACTGCCCAAGAAAATCGCGATTGATACAAAAGATGAATCAACAGAATATTGCGCAATTCCCGGTGGACGCGGCAGGTATAAATGGCCAACACTTGCTGAGCTGCATGATAAACTTTTTAACATCGGTTTCGAAGAAGCCCACAATGCAGCCGCTGATGTTGACGCTACAGCTCGGGCATTTTTGGAGTTGGTTCGGCTGGGGGTAATTCGCCCGAACATTCCCGTAGAGCCGGGACAGCCGGCTGTGAATGCATCTGAGCATATTGATACTTCACACTACATGCCAAAAGTGGAAGAGCTTCGCAGCAGAGGTGTGACAGGAGAAGAGGATGAGAAAGAATCAGTCATTGACCTTCCAAAAGAGGCAGCAGGCAAAAAAGTGGACTCAGCGTTTGTGCACCTGCACAATCACTCAAAATATTCCGTTTTGCAGGCTGCAAGTGGTGTAAAAGATCTGGTAAAAAAAGCTAAGAGTGACGGAATGCCTGCGGTTGCACTCACCGATCTCGGAAATATGTTTGGAACGTTTCACTTTGTAAAAGCTGCAAATAGTGAAGGTATTAAACCGATTATTGGCCTTGAGGCCTACTTTGTAGAAGACAGGCATCAAAAGAAATTTACACGCGATCATAAAGACAAAAGACATCAGCAGGTTTTCTTTGCGAAAAACATGGAAGGCTATCGCAATCTGGCTGAAATGTGTTCGCTGGGATATATAGAGGGATACTACTATAAATTTCCACGAATAGATCGCGAACTTGTTGAAACCTACAAGAATGGTTTGATTGCAACCACGGGTGGGCTTTCAGGTGAAGTGCCTGATTTAATACTTAATCGTGGTGAAGAAGTAGCTGAAGAGGCATTAAAATGGTGGCATGATCTTTTTGGAGATGATCTCTACATAGAGTTGATGCGCCACGGCCTTGAGGAAGAAGAGAGAGTGAACAGTGTATTGCTGAAGTTTGCCGAGAAGTTTGGAATTAAGGTGGTTGCAACAAATAACACGTTTTATCTGAATAAAGAAGACGCTAAAGCACATGATGCTCTTCTCTGTATTGACAACAACGATTTGATGTCTACACCAATTGGAAGGGGAAGGGAGAAGAGGTTTGGCTTTCCTAATGATGAGTTCTACTTCAAAACTCAGGAGGAGATGAAGGCGCTTTTTGCTGATCTGCCTGAAGCGATCTCCAACACTGCTGATCTGGTTGATAAGATCGAAGAGATTAAATTGGAAAGAGACGTCATCTTGCCAAATTTCGGTTTGCCTGAAGGATTCGAAACTGAAGACGATTATCTCCGCTTCCTCACTTTAGAGGGGGCAAAAGAAAAATACGATGAGATAACTGAAGAGGTAAAAGATCGGATAGATCATGAGCTGAATATCATTAAGTCGATGGGTTTTGCCGGATACTTCTTGATTGTTCAGGATTTTATCGCTGCTGCAAAAGAGATGGGAGTTTATGTTGGGCCCGGAAGGGGGTCAGCTGCCGGTTCTGTTGTGGCTTACTGTACAGGTATTACAAATATTGATCCGCTCAAATACGATCTGCTGTTTGAACGATTTCTGAACCCTGAGCGGGTATCGATGCCTGATATCGATATTGATTTTGATGATGATGGCCGCCAGAGTGTAATCGACTATGTGGTTGATAAGTATGGTAAAGATCAGGTGGCTCACATAATTACATTCGGTACTATGGCTGCCAGATCTTCAGTTCGTGATGTCGCTCGTGTGCTTGATCTACCACTACCTGACGCAGATCGAATAGCCAAATTGGTTCCGGAAACCATTGGGATTTCACTCGAAGATGCGATTAAGGAAGTGAAAGAGTTGAAAGAGATCAAAGAGTCAGATTCGCTTGAAGGTCGAACCATTCAAATGGCAGAGACACTTGAAGGCTCCGTTAGAAATACCGGAATACATGCTGCAGGTGTCATTATTGCTCCTGATAAATTGACGAATTATATCCCGATTGGTTCGGCCAAGGATGCAGAACTTTACGTTACCCAGTTTGATGGTAAAGTGATTGAAGATGCAGGGATGCTGAAGATGGATTTTCTTGGGCTCAAAACACTCTCTATTCTGAAAACTGCTATTCAGTTTGTTAAGGAGAATCACGGCAAAGAGTATAACCTTGATGATATTCCTCTTGACGATGAAAAAGCGTTTGAGATGTTTCAGAAAGCGGCAACGGTTGGGATCTTTCAGTTTGAGTCAGATGGAATGAGGAGATATCTGAAGCAGCTAAAGCCAACCAGCATGAATGATTTGATTGCTATGAATGCTCTCTACCGACCCGGCCCGATGCAGTTTATTCCTGACTACATTAAACGAAAGCACGGCGAAGAGGAGGTGGTTTATGATCACGGCGACTTGAGAGACATTCTCGAACCGACATTCGGAATTATGATCTATCAGGAGCAGATTATGATGGTGGCTCAGCGAATGGGTGGCTACACTCTAGGAGAAGCGGATGTACTTCGAAGAATTATGGGTAAGAAACAGCCGGAACTGCTTCCACCTGAAGAGGAGAAGTTTGTAAGTCAGGCAATTGAAAAGGGTTACGATAAAAAGACTGCTAAGGATGTCTTTGATAAGATGGCCATGTTTGCCGGATACGGTTTTAATAAATCTCACTCCGCTGCATATTCTGTAGTTGCTTATCACACCATGTATTTCAAAGCCAACTATTCGGCTGAATATATGTCGGCGGTGCTCAGCCATAATATGGGCGATATTAAAAAAGTGAGCTTTTTTATTGAGGAGTGCCAGCGAATCGGAATTCCGGTTGATCCGCCAAATATCAACTCTGCAGAAGGTAAGTTTGTCGCAAAAGATGGTAGAGTGCAATATGGTCTATCTGCCATCAAAGGTGTTGGATCTGCAGCAATTGAACAGATTGTTCTTGAAAGAAATGATAAAGGTTCTTTTAATAGTATTTTTGATTTTTCTGCAAGAATAGACACGCGAGTATGTAACAAGAAAACGGTTGAAAGCTTGGCTCAGGCCGGTGCTTTTGATTCTCTCCACAAAAATCGTGCGCAGCTTTTAGCGAGTATTGAAGATGTGATCAGTTATGCATCAAGAAAGCAGGAAGAGGAGCGCTTGAATCAGGTGAGCCTGTTTGGCGGCGATGGATCTACAGGTGGAATGAGCAGTGAACCTAAATTACGTGAATGTGAACCTTGGACAAACATTGAAAGACTGAATAAGGAGCGTGAGCTGATCGGTTTTTACCTGAGCGGTCACCCATTAGATAAATACCGGGAGGACTGCAAGCTGTTTGCCAGCCATACACTGTCGGAAGATGTTCTGACAAATCTGAATGACCGGGAGACCGTGAAAATAATTGGAATAATTACTTCAGTAAGACGCATATCCGACAAAAAAGGTCGTCCAATGGCCTTTGCGCAAATTGAAGACCTACATGGCAGCGTGGAGGCACTCGTGTTTAGCGAAGTGTATGATCGCCATCAGGGGTTGATTGCTCCTGATACAGTTATCCTGCTGGAGGGAGCCATTTCAAAAAGAGATGAGCCGCCAAAAATAATTGCGAACTCTATGGAGCGGGTGGAAAATCTTAGAGATAAGTTTCAGGCACAATTACAGCTGAAACTGCTCTTTAAAACGGATGAAATGTCGAAAGATGACTTCCATCAAATAGCCACACTCTTTAGCATTCACAAAGGTGAAACTCCTGTACGTTTTGTCGTTGATAGTTGGTACGCCAAGAAGCCCCTTCGCATGAATGTTAGGAAATTTGTAGTTGAGCCGAACAATGAACTTATGAGTGGGCTTCGAAATTTAATTGGAAATGAATGCGTTCAATTAAGCAGGAACAGTTCCGGTTGAGTTGATATAATCAAAAATGATTAGTCCCATAATGATTTGGTATGTGCGATTGATTTTTTAAAACCTGATATTTATCAAAAACAAAACATAGAGTTGAATTATGAGTAAACCATT
>SKGY01000120.1 GCA_007117235.1 Balneolaceae bacterium | reverse complement strand
CCTGAACTTTCTGGCCATGCCCATGCAATCAAACCGACTATCCCAAGCATCATAGCGGTGAATCCCCACCAGAAGGCTTTGCTTTCCTGATCGGTTACTGTCTCCATTTGAGGCATTTCATCCTCATCTCCATCTACTTCGATACCGGCAAGCCTTGGTTCTACTATCTTATCTGTGATATACCAGCCCACTGCAACAATCAGCAAACACGATGCCGATGTGAAATACCAGTTGTTGATCGGGTTGATTGTCATTGCCGGATCGATAATTCTGGATGCTTCAAGTGTAATGCTTGAGAGCAGCGGATCAATGGCTGAGGGAATAAAGTTGGCAGAAAAACCACCACTCACTCCTGCAAATGCAGCTGCAATTCCTGCAAGTGGATGACGCCCTGCCGCGTAGAATATCACCCCTCCAAGTGGAATAACAAGCACATACCCCGCATCTGCGGCTGTATGACTAATTATCGCAATAAAGATTAGCATTGGTGTTAAGAATGACGCCGGGGTAAACCCTAATAGTTTTTTCAAACCTGCATCAATCCAGCCGGAATGTTCAGCTACACCTACACCCAGCATAGCAACCAGCACAATTCCCAGAGGGGCAAATAGAACAAATGTCCTGATCATGCCGGCTAGAAAATCAGCCATGCTTTCACCTGTGAGCTGATTTTGAACAACAAGCTCCTGGCCTGTTCTCGGATCTATTTCTGAAAAATTAAAAGGCGCCAGAATCGCTGATACTGCCCAAACGATAAGCATCAGAAAGAAAAACAACATTGCCGGATCGGGCAATTTATTTCCTGCCTTTTCAATTACATTTAAAAATTTATCAAATAGCGTTCCCCGACCATCCGACTCAGGGATTTCTTCATTAGCTTCTTTTTTCTCTTCAGCCACTTTAACTCAGTTTAGTTAATGTTTGAACCACTAGATTGGAGAAAATACGAGATTCAATTATCTATGCAATAATAAATAGGCTGCTTGAATACTTTTTGCCAATATTCTCACTAATACTGTTTAATAAACTAACTGCCACTATCTTTCACGATATAAAAACGTTTTTTAAAAAAATGGCTGAGCTACTATGAAAGAAGAAATTATTGAGATTTTAATTCGAGACCTTGGTCGCTTACATACAGAAATATCCGCATTTAGGGATGAAGAAAACCTTTGGAGAACAACCGGATCGGTAACTAACTGTGCCGGAAATTTAGCACTGCACCTCGTTGGAAATCTAAACCATTACGTAGGCTTAAAGTTTGGAAATACCGGTTTTGAGCGTGACAGAGTTGGCGAATTTAGCTTGAAGAACATACCTCGCATTAAAATTCTTCACGATATAAAGCAAACTCAGAGCATGATACCCGAAGTGTTGAATAAACTTGAAGATGACGAGCTTAACAAACAGTTCCCTGAGGAGATATTTGGCCACCCAATGTCATCCAAATTTTTTCTTATTCATCTTTCAGGCCACCTCATGTATCACTTAGGACAGATTAACTACCTGAGACGTATGCTGGAATCTTGAATTTAGCTTTTAATCATCGTTTCCGGGTTGATCATCAGGATAAGATTGGGCCAGAATTTCTTTCAGGGCACAAGGAAAAGCAATGAGCTAGATAAAAAAATTACTCCTGTTCTTTCAAGGCCTCATTCATAGCGTTGTAATACACCGTTCCCATGACGGCATATCCTGCTTCATTCAAATGTACCCCATCACTTGATAAGTGTTGACCCGGAACTAAAGCGGCCTCCATATCAGCCAGAATAATATGATCGCCATTCGCTTTTCGATCTTTAATAATGGCGCGCAATTCGGTATTATAGTGTTGAACGATTATAGCCCGATCCCGGGTTGCCATACCTGCCTTCCCTACATCCTTGGATGTAACGGGTGGAATTGTTGCGGCAAGGATATACGTCCCCGGCTCGGATGAATCAAAAATACGATCTATCAGATCATTCCAACGATCTGCAATTATCTGAGCTGGTTCATCGAAATACCAGGCAATATCATTGGTTCCCACCATCAAGGCTATATAGTTGGGTTTGTGTGTATTCATCAGAGATACTGCTTTATCCATGATGCCCTGGATTTTTATACCGCCAACACCCTCATGATCTGGATCAGGAATTGAGCTTCGTTGATTCTGATTCCCTACATAATTCAATTTATGCCCATCATCACTCAACAAATTCCATAGTTTTACTCTCGACCGGGAATCGTTGGTCATGCTGTCGCCCAATGGCATTATGATCAATACTTCATCCGATGGGCCGGGTAGTTCTGAACTCTCTTCAATTTGATACTTCAACTCGGCATCAAGAGTTACATCATCACTATTGGTAATAATGGCCTGAATTGGAAATTCTCCAAATAGGTCTTCGGTTTGACTCAGCCTGAAATAACCATCTCCCAAAGAGTCGACTGTTATTTGAGTCTCTTCACTATAAAGCGCTGAGTTAACAATAGGAACATTACTTTCAAAGTAATCCGAAATATGAACTTCCAGAGTTTGTCCCTGATTACCTACTAATATATCAGCGATTTGAAAAATTGGGGCAGGAAATTCCTCAACATCCGGGTCATTTTGCAGATCTGTAGGCTGACTGCAACTTATTAAAATGTGGCACATTAGTAACCAGAACATTAGGGAGTATTTGAGCATGATAGAGAGAGTTAAAAGGTGAGTAACTTTTCTACCAGGCAGTTCAAGTTTTGTTTCTCATTGCAAGAACGAGAGAACTGTATCAGGGATTGTCTGGCTTTGTTAAATAACACACCTGCATTTGTTATCCATTCGTTACAAACCCAACCCCTCACTTAATTATTTTCTCGAAGAACCGTATTTCAAACCGACGCAATATGTTAAGGTAATATGCAAATTTTGAGGCTGTTTTAATGGTTGATACTTACCCAATTAAGTTGTTTTATCAATCCAATCCGTTGGATAATAAACTGCGTAAGACAGATAACCGGTAATAAATTTTATTGAACATGGAAAAGACCTATTACAACCCGGACGACCTGAAGAAGTTTGGTGACATATCTGAATTTCAAAAAGAACTCGGCGAAAAATTTTTCGACTATTACGGAGCTGTGTTTGCCGACAGTGCACTCTCAGCCCGTGAAAAATCACTGATTGCCCTTGCAGTATCCCATGCCGTACAGTGCCCATACTGCATAGATGCATACACTCAGGACACCCTCGAAAAAGGATATTCTGAGGAGCAGATGATGGAAGCCGTTCATGTTGCGGCCTCTATTCGAGGAGGCGCTTCTCTGGTTCACGGTGTTCAGATGATGAACAAAGTAAACAAGCTAAGCATGTAGAAGGATATCCCTGAGCCCTGAAAAGACTATCAAATTCTTTGTCAACCAAAACCGTTTCACTTATATATGAAGTCCCTTATAGCACAAAGTCATTCCCTTTCGAACCCGAAAACTCAGCTCGATGTGATAAATAATCACAGCGAAAAAGTTCGATCGTTTGATAAGTTTGAGGATAAGCTGAAAGAGATCGACCTCTTTCCTCTCAAACCTACCGGAATTGAGATATTTCAGATCAATGTGGGCTATATGTGTAACATGACATGCAAACACTGCCATGTAGATGCCGGTCCTGATCGCACCGAAATCATGACCAAAGAGACCCTCCAGTACTGTCTTGACGCTTTGAAAGGGAGCGATATTCAAACTGTGGATCTTACCGGCGGAGCTCCTGAGATGAATCCGCACTTCCGATGGTTTGTGGATGAGGTCTCCAAACTTGGTAAGCATATTATTGTACGCTCGAACCTCACTATTCTTGATACCCGTAAATTTGAAGACCTGCCACAGTTCATGGCTGATCGGGGAGTGGAAATCACCTGCTCGCTTCCATTTTACAGCAAACGTCGTACGGATATGCAGCGTGGAGAAGGTACATATGATAAATCCATGAAGATGCTGAAAGTGCTCAACGGAATTGGCTATGGAAAAGAAGAGGCCGGGCTGTCTCTCAATTTAGTGTATAACCCTGTAGGAGCCTTTCTGCCGGGAAGCCAGGAAGAGTTACAACAGCAGTATAAAGAGCGTTTATGGGATGATCACGGTATTGTGTTCAATGAGCTTTTTACTATCACCAACTTACCGATCAGCCGATACCTCAACTTTTTGGTTGAAAGCGGTAATCTTGAAGACTACATGGAGAAGCTGATCACCTCATTTAATCCATCAGCCGCAATGGGTGTAATGTGCCGAAACACAATTTCGATTGGCTGGGAAGGTTCACTTTACGATTGCGACTTCAACCAGATGCTTAAAATGAAAACAAATCACGGAGCACCTGATCATATCAAAGAGTGGAATCTGGAAAAGTTAAATAACCGTGAGATTGTTTTAAATCAACACTGTTATGGCTGCACGGCCGGGGCGGGCAGCAGTTGCGGCGGGGCTACGGTTTAAGATTTATTCAAACAAGCTTTTTTACTTTACAGATTGTTCCTATCTCTTAAAATTCGGTATTTTCATCACTTTACTAAACCTAACCTATTCTACTCGATGATGAAAATTACCATTCAACGGCTGAATGATGCCGTGCAAATAAAGAAAAAAAATGAAGATGGTGTCACATTACAAATG
>SKGY01000223.1 GCA_007117235.1 Balneolaceae bacterium | reverse complement strand
ATAAGAACCTGTTGTCATTACCTTGTGCCCTGCCAAAGCCGTTGTACATTCCAACAGCATAATTAATTGAGCCAACATCACCCATTGCTGTGAGGCCTATCTCTCTGGAGTTCATCATACTGCCCACAAGCCTGGCTCGGTTTATGAAATCAGTATCAGCCGGGCTAGGGTCGAGATCACCACTTAGAAATGGCTTAAATTGCCCTGCAATAATAGTAAGATTCTCAGAAAAGTTGTAACCAATCTGAGCATCCAGAACTGAAGGATTGTTTCTAAATTCCAGCTGCAAACGATATATAAAATTGGAAGGCAATTCTCCCTGTAAATTCAGTCTTGTCGCTCCGAGTCCATACCTTCTGCCTCCGTTAAAATTATCGTCTTGAAATGAAAAAGCGGCTACAGATTGGAGAAGCAAACCAACGCTTAGACGTTCAGTTTTTAACTTTTCTTCAAGTTCAGTTGCATCCTCAACTATTCCTAATTGAGCTTGTGCAGCTCCAAATCCTGTGCATACTAAAATAACGGCAAATAGTAATTTTTTAATCATAATGTATTTGGCTTTTGAATTAGTGTCTGTCGAGACAAGTAATTAGTCTTAATTATCATTAAAATATATGTAGTGTAATCTCTTTTCCAACAGAGATTTAATGGTTCACATTCAGACTATTTTTTTATGGGTCATAATCACAGTAATGGTAAACATCAGCAATGGTTTACGCTTGCTTGCGCCTTAGGCCTTACCGCAGGCGGTTTAGCTGAATACACAACCTTACTTCCAATTCAGTTCGCAGTTCCATTTTATGTCCTGTCATACTTAGGGGGTGGGTTTTATGGATTTATAGATACTATTCATCACCTCAGAAAATTTGAGCTCAATATAGACTTTCTGATGATCGCTGCTGCACTTGGCGCCGCAGTACTTGGTGAATGGATAGAGGGTGCCATTCTGCTCTTCCTTTTTTCAATTAGTGGCACTCTTGAAACGTATGCATTGGATAAAAGCAGAAACGCAATACACTCACTTCTGGAACTCAGGCCTGCACAGGCACTTCTTAGAAAAAAAGATGGAACTGAAATTATTGTTCCAATTGAGCAGCTCAATATTGGTGACATCGTCATAGTAAAACCCGGTGAGTACATCCCGATTGACGGTAAGGTTGTGAAAGGCGAGACTTCGGTAGACCAGTCTGCAATTACAGGTGAAAGTATTCCGGCCCACAAAGAGATTAACGACACTGTTTTCTCGGCCACATTAAATGAAGCCGGTGTGATTGAGGTGAGGGTTACAAAAAAAGCCAAAGACACAACCGTATCAAAAATAATTGCCCTCGTTGAAAGTGCTCAGAAGAATAAAGCTAAAACTCAGCGATTTCTTGATACATTTGAACCAAAATATGCAGTCACCGTTGTAATCTCTGTGTTACTCCTCATTTTTGTTCCCTGGCTGATTTTTGGGCAAAACTTTGATTCTACATTCTACCGCGCAATCACAGTTCTTGTAGTAGCATCCCCATGCGCACTTATTATCAGCACACCCGCATCCATTATTTCCGCAATTGCCAACGGTGCAAAGCAGGGCATTCTGTTTAAAGGGGGAGTTCATGTAGAACAGACGGAAAGAATTGACATCATCGCATTTGATAAAACCGGCACACTTACACTGGGCAAGCCTAAAGTAACTCAGATGCTTACAATTAAAGATGGTGGTGAGTTCTCTTCAATTCGGGATGATGCAATGAGCAATATGCTCTCAATTGCCGCCGGTTGTGAACTTCACTCCGAACATCATCTTGCCAAAGCAATCCTTGAAAAAGCATCCGAATTGAAAGTAATTCCAGCTAAAGTGGAAAATATGCGTGCAGCCGCAGGGCGCGGAGTAGAAGCAACTTTGGAAAGCTCTGCAGTGGCCGTTGGTAACCTGAAGCTATTTGAATCGATATCGAAAGCATGGGATGACAAACTTCTGGACAAAGCCGATGAACTGAAAAACAGTGGAAACACCGTCATATTTGTTGTTAAAGAGAAATATCCCATCGGAATGATTGCACTTGCTGATCAGGTTCGCCCGGGGGCAAAAGAGGTAATCGAATCGCTTCGCAGAATCGGAATTAAAAAAATTGTGATGCTAACCGGTGATAATGAAGGTGTCGCAAATACAATTGCTTCTCAGCTGGGTTTTGATGAGCTGTTTTCAAATCTACTGCCCGAGCAGAAAGTTGATAAGATAAATCAGCTAAAAAAGGAAGGAACTGTTGCGATGATTGGAGATGGCGTGAATGATGCTCCTGCCCTGGCACTCAGCGATCTTGGAATAGCCATGGGAGCCGCAGGCACTGACGTAGCACTCGAAACCGCAGACATCGTATTGATGGGTGATGATCTCTCAAAACTGCCCTACCTGATCAAACTTTCGAGAAAGGCCAAAAAGGTGGTTTGGCAAAACATTGCGTTTAGCCTGGCTGTCATCGCCATGCTGCTAATCGGAGTATTTTTTATTGATCTGCCACTTACCCTAGGTGTAATCGGGCATGAAGGAAGTACATTATTGGTTGTATTGAATGGACTGAGGCTGTTAGGCCGAAACAACATCTCCAGTTAATAAATTAAATACACCGATATATGAGCGACCAAGACTCCAGGTTCATGAAAGCTGCAATAGAGATTGCAGAAAAACAACAGACACC
This sequence comes from Balneolaceae bacterium, assembly GCA_007117235.1. Lineage (GTDB taxonomy): Bacteria > Bacteroidota > Rhodothermia > Balneolales > Balneolaceae > Rhodohalobacter. The sequence continues at coordinate 1,985 of SKGY01000223.1, read as the reverse complement.
CTTTGGGGCAGTATTAGTGAAGGACGGAACAATCGAAATGTCTTCTGCTAATGAAACTCGTCAGTTAAACGACCCTACTGCTCATGCCGAACTATTAGCTATCCGAAAGCTGGCAGCAGATCTGGAGATAACAAACCTCTCAGGCTATAAACTCTACACTACTTGTGAACCCTGCTCGATGTGTATGAGCGCCGCTATATGGGCTAACATTGACGAATTGATATATGGTTGTTCTATTCCGGAAATAGTTAATCATCTGGATCAGATTACTTTAAGAGCAGATTCGATTAATGACTACAGCTTCAGGAAAATTAAAGTCAGAGGCGGGGTACTAAAAGATGATTGCGGTAAACTGTTGAGGTTATACTCATAAAATATTTACCTATCGTTTTTATTTAAAAAGAAATACTTTTGGCCTAACATTAAATGAATTCAAGATTTTGAAAATTCTTATTGCAGGTGCCGGTGAAGTAGGCTTTGAACTTGGAAAAGTTTTATCAGAAGAGCATCACGATGTAACCATACTTGACGAAAGGCAGAGTTGTTTGCAGCGTGTAATTGAAAACCTGGACGTACTAACGCAAGAGGGAAATGCCACATCTCCACATGCTCTTGTTGAGGCAGGCGCGCGGCAAGCAGATTTAATGATAGCGGTTACAAGTGTGGATGAAGTCAACTTAATTTCATCTATGATGGCAAAGCGCCTCGGTGTAAAGACTGTCATTGCCCGGGTAAGAAATTCAGAATTATCGCAAAGCGACTCACCACTAACACCTACCGAACTTGGCATTGATGTACTTATACACCCCGAAGAGAGTGCTGCCAATGAGATTCATAAACTTGTAAAACGGGCCTCGGCCAGTGATATCATCTCTTTTGCTGACGACAAGCTTCAAATGATTGGACTACGAGTTGAAAAACATTCAGGAATTATTGACAAATCACTTTCCGACATTGTAAAAGAACACAATGATGTTGAATTCAGAGTAATTGCTATTTCAAGGAGAGGAAAAACGATCATTCCTCGTGGCAGTAATAAAATTATAGCTTCAGACCATATTTTTGTGGTTACCAAAACTGATCATATTCAAAAGATAATATCTATCGCTGGGCATTCGAATGTAACCCTGAAAAAAGTCATGATTGCGGGAGGTAGTGACGTTGGAAGGATTCTTGCTAAAAAATTATCTGCGGACATTCAAAAGTGGCAAATCAAACTTATTGAACCGGATAAAGATGTAGCTACTGACATTGCTAATAATAATAAGGAGATCCTTGTTCTCCATGGAAATCCCACAGACCCCAATCTGCTGGTTATAGAAGGAATACAGGAAATGGATGCATTTATATCAGTAACTGATGATGAAGAATCAAACATCATCTCTTGCCTGATGGCCAAACATCTTGAAGTGAAAAAAACTGTCGCCCTGGTTTCAAAATCACAGTATGTACCGTTGAGCCAAACCATTGGAATTGATGCCATAGTAAATGTAAAGGCGTCCGCATCCGATGAAATTCACAGGCAAATACGTCAGGGGATGATGCATACCGTTAAAGCACTTTCCGGTGTGAAAGCTGAAGTGATCGAAGTAGAAGCAGGTAAAAACTGCCAAATACTCAATAAAAAAATAAATGCCTTAAAAATCCCCGCCGGAATTGTATTTGGAGGATTGATAAGAGATGAAAATGCTGAAATTGTTACCGGAGAGTCCATTATTAAAGAGGGTGATCGTGTTATAATTCTTGCTCTCCCGAGTGCGATTGAGCAGGTTGAAAAGTTATTTGTATGATTGAGAGACTTGAAGAGAATAAAAATCGTCCACGAGTTGATTTCAAATTAGTTCTCGGAATTTTAGGAGGGTTGATTTTTTTTCTGGGAACAGCTCTGTTGCTCCCCACTCTTGTCGCTGTTATTTATGATGAGTCATCCTGGCGTTCATTTCTTTTGACTGCTCTTGGCGCCATGATTGTTGGTGCAATAGCCT
>SKGY01000154.1 GCA_007117235.1 Balneolaceae bacterium | reverse complement strand
TACTTGGACAGGATACAGGAAGTGGAATGGATTTTTTAAACATTGGTCCCTCTCCCCGGCTATTATCAATATCTGAGGCAGGTACTGCTACACTCACAGGCCCTTCAGCTATCTATACAAATCCTGCCCTATTGGTTTTTGAGGAGAAATCCAGTGTTGACCTTAGCTATACCCTTTGGATTTCAAACGTAAATAATCAATTTGCGGCAGCAAACTTCAAAAGAGAAAGGTCTGCTATTGGTGTAGGTGTTTACTCATCTGTTGCCGATAATTTTGAAGCAAGAAATCAACCGGGTCCATCAGCGGGCAGTTTTTCGATCAACTATTTATCTCTTGCCGGATCATATGCATACAAGTTGGGTCCCGTCTCGGTTGGGTTAACCGCACAATATTTAAGAGAAGAAGTATTCCAGTTTATGGCAAACGGTTATGCTTTCAATGCCGGAATTGCGTCTGAAATTTTTGATGGTAGAATCAGACTGGGAGCATCCGTTACTAATCTCGGTAATATGGAGAGTTTAGATGTTCTCTCAACGCCTCTCCCCTCAGCTTTCAATGCGGGTATTACTGCAGGTATAATTGAAATTAATACTCCAGGTCTCAATGATTTTCCGGCACTTATTTCTGCTCACCTTTCATTAAGTCATCCACTTGAAGATTTTTCAACAACAGATTTCACAGATGTTGAAGGAGATGAGGGCTTTATAAATACCGCAATTTCTATAGAAGCTGCTGAAATGTTCTCAATTCAGGCGGGATACAGATTTGGGCCAACAGAGAGACCCCTTAGTTTTGGCCTTGGACTGATTATTGATCCTATACGCGTGAACTATGCTCTTCTACCCTTCTCTACAGGTTTTGGTGTTGTTCATTCGTTTGGGTTACAGTACTTTTTTTGAGGTAATTTTTCTACAATGATAAAGCTGTGTATGCTTTCCTGTTTTTATTACGAGGGAATGAAGCAATCCCCTATCAGGGTTGATGAAATAACTTTAAAACTCACATAGCCAAAATGAAAACAATAACGCAACTGATCATTAATTTTTTCATTGTCACAGGACTTGCAGCTCAGGACTTCGCTATTAACCAACTCGAAAACTCTCCCCGCCATCATGAATGGGTACCCGTTGAGTATGACGGCAGGACTGTCTACAGCTTTGTAGCCTACCCTGAAGTGAGTGAACAGGCACACACGGTAATTGTGATACATGAAAACCGTGGGTTAAACGACTGGGCAAGGAGTTTTACCGATCAGCTTGCTGAAGCAGGATATGTTGCAATTGCTCCCGATCTGCTCTCTGAGTTTAGTGATGAATACCGGAGAACGTCAGATTTCCCTACATCTGATGCCGCTCGTGATGCTCTCTACCAGCTTGACCCGGATCAAATAACTGCTGACCTGAATGCCGTGAAGGAGTATATTCGACATGATGATGCCACTACAGGGACCGTTGTTGTAGCCGGATTTTGCTGGGGTGGTTCACAAACATTCCGATTCGCAACAAACAGCAGCGACTTTGATGCAGCACTCATGTTTTACGGCTCGGCACCTACTGATGCAGAAGCAGTACAAAATATATCCGTACCTCTTCACGCATTTTATGGTGAAAATGATCAGCGTATTAACGCAGGAATTCCGGCGATCGAAGAGCTTATGAGTCAGTTCAATAATACGTTTGAGTATGAAATCTACGATGGTGCAGGTCACGGATTCATGCGCACAGGTGATGATCCGAACGGTTCTGCAGCAAACATCACCGCAAGAAATGATGCATGGGAGCGGGTAAAAAGAATCATTTCTAGCTTAGAATAGCTCAAATATTTTACACTCATCATTTAAGAAGAAAAAGTCTCCCCTAAAAAGGGGAGATTTAGAGGGGTGTACTCATCTAATACTTTTAAGGACGCAATCTACCAAGCATTCTTGGAAATGGAATGGTTTCCCGAACGTGAGAAAGCCCACAGATCCAGGCAACCGTTCGCTCTAGTCCAAGGCCAAAACCTGAATGAGGAACAGATCCGTAGCGTCTGAGGTCGAGGAACCAGCTGAATACATCTTCCGGCAGGTTATGCTCTTTAATTTTACTGCTAAGCACGTCCAGGTCGTCTTCACGCTGACTTCCTCCTATAATCTCACCATACCCTTCCGGTGCCAGTACATCGAGTGCAAGAGCCAGTTTATCGTCTTCAGGATCACGTTTCATATAGAAAGCCTTCACTTCGGCGGGATATCTGTGAACCATAACAGGAGTATCATACTGCATGGTAAGAATGGTCTCATCACTGCCGCCAAAATCGTTGCCCCATTCAAATCCTGAAGCTGATTTCTTCCATACGGGAATATTCCTGAGATCCTCTTCAACCTGGTCGATACGGGCGTGTATCTCTTTTATCCTCTGATCGATCTGAGCTTTCCTCCACTTCTTGGCAGACCCGTGCTCTTTTTTGATCTCTTCCAGTTCATTATTTATCGATTCAAACTCCTCTTTTCTATCGCTCTCCATCTGATCAAGCATAGCTGCGGTCTTATCACTCTTTAACTGCTCAACCGCTTCAGTGTATGAAATTCGTTTGAATGACTCTTTAGCAGCTTTTTCGAGCTTGCTTGTATCACGCTCCAGAATTTCGAGTTCGGATTTATTATTCTTCAAAACTTCAGATACTATAAACTGAAGCATTTTTTCAGCCAGATCCATATTCATATCCAGATCGTAAAATGCCATTTCAGGTTCAATCATCCAGAACTCGGTTAAATGGCGGCGGGTTTTGCTCTTTTCTGCCCTGAAAGTAGGACCAAATGTGTAGATTTTTCCGTGAGCCATCGCCATTGCTTCACCGTACAGCTGACCCGATTGAGTCAGATAGGCCTTTTCATCAAAATAGTCTGTTTCGAATAGTGTGGTAGTTCCTTCAGCTGCGTTGCCCGTAAATATTGGAGCGTCCATCTGAATGAATCCCTCCTGCTGGAAAAACCGATGGATGGCAAATTGAATTGAATTTCGAACCTGCATTGCTGCCCATTGCCGCCGGCTTCTGAGCCATAAATGGCGATTCTCCATCAAAAACTCAACGCCGTGATCTTTTGGTGTGATGGGATAATTCTCTGCAACCTGAATGATTTTCACATCCGTGGCGTGCAGTTCATAACCGCCAATACTTCGCTCATCTTTCACCACCTTTCCGGAAATCTCGAGTGAGCTTTCCTGTTTTAGTTTCCCGGCCTCTTCAAAAATATCTTCACCCACTTCATCCAGAGAAACAATGCACTGGCAAATACCGCTGCCGTCACGAACTTCCAAAAAGTGAATCGCCTTGCTGCTTCGGCTGTTATAAATCCATCCTTTTAATGTTACAATATCGTCCTGATGATTGGATAAATCTTTGATGTAGGTCATAATGCAAGTTAGTTAATGCAGTAAACGTCTTAAATATTATTAAAAATTAACAGCGGCTTAGAATAAAACTATTTTTTCTTTTCCGGCACCAGTAGTGTCTCTGAAAAGAGGTCAACGTTAAAAAATTCCTGTGAGAAAGTTAACAAGTCATCTGCAGATACGCTGTCTATATTTTCTACCAGCTCATCAAGTGTTACAAACCGATTGAAGTAGAGTTCACTCTTTGCAAGCCGGGTCATACGATTGCTTGTATTCTCCTGTGAGAGCATCAATTTTCCTTTCAGCTGAGCTTTAACTTCACTCAGTTCTTTATCCCCTACTTTCTCATTTTGCATACGGTCAAACTCTTTGGCAATCAACTCGCGCACGTGTGTTACGTATTCCTTGTCTGTTCCTATATAAACTCCAAACAGTCCCGTATCGGTATATGACTGGTTAAATGGGCCGATTGAATAACAGTAACCATATTTTTCCCGGATGTTTTGGTGAAGCCTGGAGCTCATCCCTCCTCCCAATACTGTATTGGCCAGTAAAAGAAGATACTTATCAGGGTGATCGTAATTTAGTGCACGCCTTCCCAGAATCATGTGCGTTTGTTCAATCGCTTTCGACTCCTTCTGTTTTGTGGTTTTGTATGGTGGCAGCGGCTGCTCTTCAGTTACAGTTGGCTCTGATTTCTCCAATACCAAAAGCTCATTTACAAGCCGTACCACTTCATCGTGATCCACATTTCCGGCAACCGCAACCAACAGGTTATCCGGCCTGTATCTCTCAGCCATATAATCGAACAGATTCTGACGTGTATAGGCAGAAACCGTGTTTTCGTAACCGATAATTGGTCTTCCAATCGGATGATCATTAAACACCTGACTGCTGAAGAGCTCAAATACATAATCATCCGGACTATCTTTGTACATCTTCATCTCTTCCAGCACCACTTTTTTCTCTTTCTGAAGCTCTTCTTCAGGAAACTGAGAGTTTTTGACCATATCACTCAGCACATCCATAGCACTGTCTAATTTTGTATCCAGACATCGGGCAAAATAACAGGTGTATTCAGTTGACGTAAATGCATTCAGGTAACCGCCTACCGATTCCATGCTTTGAGCAATATCAAATGCAGATCTTTTCTCGGTTCCCTTAAACAACATATGTTCAAGAAAGTGTGTGATTCCGGCAAGCTCATTTGATTCATTCCTACTTCCTGTCTTAACCCAGATTCCAGCTGAGATACTCTTAACACTATCTATATGCTCTGTGACTATTTTCAGACCACT
>SKGY01000150.1 GCA_007117235.1 Balneolaceae bacterium | reverse complement strand
TGATCAAATCTTCTCAGAAAAAGCGTGCGAACATAAAAATCAAAAATTGTTATAAACCATTTTGATTCTTTTGCCGGTATAAATCTGTTTGTGTCTGCAGGCACGAATGTTAATTTGTGATATTCTCAATTACTATCAACAAGGTACATGGAGAATTTCTACAAACAAATCGTCAGTTTAAATTTCGATTGGGTTTGACAAGTCAAATTCTGCTTCGAGTCTTAATTCGTCATTCAGATATAATCTGTAGTAATAGGTCATCTCTGCCAGGTCAAACTCTTTTGCCCAACGATTGGCAGCTCTGGCCGGCCGTTCATCAATTGTGCGGTCATCAGCAGGGAAATATTGAAGAAAAGTGTTTCCCTCGTTGTCTGCATATCCACCATAAAAATTTGCGTCATGTTGGGAGCCATCCTCATAGCGGTGATCGTGGCTTAGATGAAGTCCCTGAGGGGTCATCTTCACAATCCAGGTTCGGGATGTGTCATCGTCTACATGGAAAGGTATTCTTACCTCTTGGTCATCGCAATTGGCTAGAACCATTGTCAATTCGGCATTTTCAAATATCTCACCACTTCCCAGATCTACAAAATTGGTATGCCCCTGATATGCATATCCACAATAGTCGGAATAGTTGGCAAGAAAATTTGCTTGATGCTCAACATTTCCGGCACAGGAGATAAGAAATATTGATAAAAGGGTAATGGCGCTATTTTTCACTTTCAGTAGGTTATTTTTCTAAATCGTAGTTGTCCTGAAATGGCGACTACAGTAATCAGGATTTTTTACTCCCCTCGTACAGTTCGTATTCCAATAATCTGCACTCAAGTGTGGTGTTGAAAAACGTGGTTCGGCTTTTGGCTCTCAATCCAATTTTTTTGGAGAGAGCATTATTGGCAGTGAACACATACCCGGTTTTACCGGCACACTCCGACTTCATAAAATCGCCAATTGATTTGTAGAGAGGCCTCAGATCGGTGTCATCACCCAGACGCATACCGTAGGGTGGATTAACCACCACAACGCCTTTACCCTCGGGTACCGGGGTCTCTGATACATCACAGGTTTCAAACTCTATAAGATGATCAACACCGGCAGTTTGCGCATTTTTCTTGGCTGCAATGATGGCCTGCGGATCGTTGTCTGTGGCGATAAACTTGCCGCCCACATCTTTTTTAACAGCTTTTTTAGCCTCATCACGCACAGCTTGATAAACCTCGGGATCATATCCCAAAATGTGCATAAACCCGAAATTATTTCGCAGGGAGGCGGGTGCTCTGTTCATGGCCAGCATAACGGCTTCAATGGCGATCGTGCCACCACCGGTCATCGGATTGATAAAATGTTGTCCCGGCTCCCAATTGGTTGACTGAACGATACCGGACGCCAATGTCTCCTGCATGGGTGCTGATACGGAAGCAGATCTATAATTTCTCCTTGATAAAGATTCACCTGATGTATCTATAAAAATTCGTGCGGTCTCTCTGTTCCAGAATAGGAAGAGCACAGCTTTGTCGAGATCAGAACCGCTGTCGGGACGATTGTCTGTTTTAAACCGAATTCGATCAACTACGGAATCTTTCACAATCAAATTCGCGAACTGATCATTTTCGATAGTGGGGTGATCAATGCGAGAGGTTACTGAAAAATAACCATCATCTTTAATCCACTCTTCAAATGGAAAAATTTTAAGCCAGTTTCTCAGCTTGTCGGGATGGCTAATTTTGTCTTCAGCCAACAGATAGTGAACGCGATGTGCGGTTCTAAGCCAGAAATTGAGCATGATACAGTCATTCAGAGATGCTTCAATTTCAACACCTGTGTCGCGAGTTGCTACAGGTTCAAATCTTAAATCCCTGAGCTCTTTTTCAAGGAAAGGAGCGAGTCCAAGCGGACATGTAATACTGACTATGCTTTTTTTATTAAAATCTGCCATGTATGGTTAACGTCTTCAAATTTTGGAATAAGACTGTTGCAGAATAAGTGCTGTATAATATCTAAAGACATCCTGAACTTGTTTCAGGGTCCCCAAACTTTTCATAAATGGGAGATTCTGAATCAAGCCTGCCCTCCGAAACCTCGGTACAGGCGGGTTCAGGATGACTTAGAAGTTATAGTGCACTTTTATTGCAACAATCTTTATTGAAATAAAAAATCCCGACGCAGATATATGTCCGGGTCGGGATTTAATTTTATGCTTTCACAAAAATTAACCGGCTACTTCAACCAGTTCAATTTTGAAAGAGAGATCTTTTCCTGCTAATGGATGGTTTGCATCCAATTTTAATTCTGTTTCACCAACTTCAGTGATTCGAACCGGTACAGGCTGGCCATCCGGCTGATTTACCTGCAGCTGCATTCCAACTTGTGGTTCAACGTCATCAGGAAGTTGATCTTTAGGAACAGTAATAACCAAATCTTCTCGTGCTTCGCCATAGGCTTCTGCACTTGGGATATCAACAGTTGTTGATTCGCCTTTTGCTAAACCAACAACGGCTTTCTCAAAGCCCGGTATTAGCTGACCTTCACCGAGTTTAAATTCAAGCGGTTCGCGGCCTTCAGAAGAGTCAAAAACTTCTCCATCTTTTAATGTTCCTGTGTAGTGTACTTTTACTGTGTCTCCGTCTTTTACTTTGGACAAAATATTTCCTTTGTTTTCAATTCAAATGTTAATTAAGCTTAAAGATAACCATTTTTAAAGCAAATTGAGAATTTGAATCCATTCGCAAGGGCTGACGCCGAATCTCTGAAACATCTTTTTAAAAATGTTAAAACTGTCGCGGTAATCGGATGCTCATCCAACCCCTACAGAACCAGTTATCATATAGCTGAGTACATGCTAAATGCAGGTTTTAACATGATTCCGGTTAATCCCAATGAAACCGAAGTACTGGGACAACAGTGCTACCCGTCTTTAGATGATATTCCCAAAAATCTCAACATCGATTTGATCGATATTTTCCGCAATAAAAAATACTGTGAGGAAACCGTGGAGGAGATTATTGAATGGAGTAAAACCACAGGGCAAAAACCGGTGATCTGGACTCAGCTTGATGTGAGCACCGACCCCGCCAAAGAGTTGGCTGAAGAGAATGGGTTTACGTATGTGGAAAATCGGTGCTTTATGGTTGAGCATCGGTGACTCACCCCCTGTCCCCCTCTCTACGCAGTCGCATTGGTTCGCTAAACGCAAACCGCGCTCCTTTGCATAGAGGGGGAACGCCTCAACTATTTTAGATATAGATTTTTAGCTACACATTATTATTCTTAGAGTAAAGAATATTCAAGAAACAATGTTGTATGTATAGCAGGAGAAAAATATTACAATTAGCGAGAGAGCTTCGAAAACGATCAACTCCGACTGAAAGAGTGGTTTGGGAGTTGATAAGAAATCGAAGATTGAAGGGCATTAAGTTCTATCGTCAACATCCAATTATTTACGAAACAGATCGAAAAAAGCTCCATTTTTTTATAGCGGATTTTTACAGTAGTGAACTAAAATTAGTTATTGAAATGGATGGTAAGATACATGCACATCAAAAAGATTACGACAGAGAACGAGATTTCATAATTGGTAAGCTGGGTATAAATGTAATTCGATTCAAGAACGAAGAAATTAATGATGCTATGAGTTTTAAATCAAAACTCTACGACCTCGTAGCCAAGCAATGAGTTCCCCCTCTCTGCGATCCGCCAACCGGCGGAGAGTAGAGAGGGGGACAGGGGGTGAGTAGGTGAGTCACTCTGGAAAGAGTACCTTTCTCCTCTCCTCATCAAACTCCTCCATCTTCGATTTCAGGATGACTTCGAGCTGTTTTCTCTCTTCTTCGGGTATGGATGTTGCAAACTGTTTGATGCGTTCACCCTCTTTTTGATGTTTGGCAAAGTAATCTATCACGACTACAGACTCACTCTGCCAGCTCCACGCAATCACCTCTTTCCAGTGGATATACCTGTCGAGCAGCATAATTCCTTTTGAGCGAAATTCGGGTACAACCTTGAGGGTCCAGCTGAACAGACCAAAGCAGATGAGTGAAATACCTGAAGTGATTCGGATGCCTGTTACGGGGAGATCAGTCAGGATTGATGTGCGATACAGACCATAAACAATAAGAATGATGGCGAGAAAATTCGGAGCATGATCCACCCAGAACGAGCGATGCTGATAAAGGATATCTCCTGATTTTGATCGATGTTTAAACAGTCGTGCAGCATACCCGGTAAAAAAACCGGCAATGGCAGAGTAGAGGGCCATCATGAAGGGTGCGGCCACAGACTGTGGGAAAAAGCCGAATACGAATGCGATCATCAGCAGTGTAAATAGGGCAAGAGTGATCAATACTCCGTTTAATACATTATCCCGCGTGAGGCGATCTAAGGTAAACCACATTTGATTGCCTGAAAATGCAGCCAACAGAAATACAAAAAACAAAAAGATGGTTAATATCCACATGGATAGAGCGTATATTTAGGTAGTAAAAAGAGCTAAAAATTGAAGATCACTATTTGAATGGATTTAAAATACAAAGCTACATCGGTAGATGTCAGTAATTCTGATCAACTTTTCACAATAACGTGGGCAGATGGGGTTGTTTCAGAATTCCCGCTGTTTGGACTGCGAAAAAACTGTCCATGTGTGGCTTGCAGGGGAGGTCACGATAAAATGGGGCAATATGAACCGGAACTGTT
>SKGY01000147.1 GCA_007117235.1 Balneolaceae bacterium | reverse complement strand
AGACTTTGACCATATTACCAAAGATGCATTGATCAAAAAGCTGAAGGATTCTTTTACAGGGGTAATATCTCAGGTTCCTCCTATCTATTCGGCCATAAAAGTAAAAGGGGAAAGACTTTATAAACTTGCAAGACGAGGGGAGGATGTCGAGATTAAGGCAAGAGATGTTGAAATCTACAGTTTAGAGTTATTGGATTTTAATCTGCCCAAAGTAACTTTAAAAGTTGAGTGTGGAAAAGGAACCTATATTCGATCTTTGGCTCACGATCTGGGTATAAGTCTGAATAGTCGCGCTCATTTAACAGGATTGCGAAGAACAAAAATTGGTGATTTTGATGTTAATGATGCTTTTACTCCCGAACAGTTTGATGAGTACGTCAATTCGTTAAATGAAAATTGATAAACCATGGCAAACATTATTCACTTTAAAGATGTAAAAAGAGTTCCAAATACTGTACTAACAGTTGGAACTTTTGACGGAGTTCATGCAGGTCACAAAGTGCTCATCAATACTGTTTTGAATAAAGCAAAAGAGCGAAATGCGAGAAGTGTTATCATTACGTTCGATCCCCATCCAAGAGATATTATAAACCCGGGCAGTTCCGGAATAAAGCTATTGAGTACTCTTAAAGAGAGAAGTGAACTGTTAGCTGATTTGGGTATTGATGAAATGGTAGTCATTCCTTTTGATCGTGATTTTTCACTTTTAACATCTGAAGAATTTGTTAGAGATATTATCTGGGAGAAAATTGGTATTTCAGAATTTGTGATTGGCTATGATCACCACTTTGGCAGAAACAGGGAAGGTACAATTGAGACCGTTCAACGACTGGGCCGTGATTTGGGATTTGATTCGCACGTGGTATCAAAACAGGAAGTGAAAGATAAAACAGTTAGCAGTACTGCGATCAGGAAAGCTATTCAGGAGAAAGGTGACATGAGGCTTGCCGCAACTTTTTTAGAGCGTAATTACATTTTGAGAGGCACAGTTGTACATGGGGAAAAGCGAGGGAAACAGATCGGCTTTCCAACCGCTAATATTCAGCCTGAAAATAAGCATAAGGTAATTCCAAGAAATGGGGTTTATGCTGTATATGTGAGAATTGATGGCAATTATCGATCAGGAATGATGAATATTGGTATGAGACCAACTTTTGATGGAGATGATATTAGAATTGAAGTTCACATCTTTGATTTTGATCAGGATATTTATGGCAAAGAGGTGTTTATACAATTTGTTGATCGTATAAGAGATGAACGTAAATTTGATGGCATTGATGATTTAAAAAAGCAGTTATTGAGCGACAAAGAGAGAACTCAGAATCTTTTAAAGAACAGCTCACCCAATATTGCAAAACAAAGGAATTAAGCGTATTTTTGGATGATATAAGAGTTTAATAGAACCATTACAAATTACAAATGAGTATAACAAAAGAACAAAAAGAAGAAATTGTTACCAAACACGGCGGAAAAGCTGAAAATACAGGTGCTGTAGAATCACAGATTGCTATCTTGACTGCCCGTATTAATGACTTAACAAGTCATCTTAATGAAAATAAAAAAGATCACTCTTCACGACGTGGACTTTTAATGATGGTAGGTAAGAGAAGACGACTTCTTAACTACTTCAGAGAAAACGATATCGTTAAATACCGAGAGCTTATCAAAGAGCTGGGTATTCGTAAATAAAAGCATTTCTCAAAGGGTACGCTCTACAGCGTGCCCTTTTTTATATCCTCAAATGTTAACAATAGAAATTAACCGCATTTGTTTGATTTGCTTTACTAAAAGGATAGTCGATGAAAGAAAAAATGAATAGATAATAATTATGAAAGAAGATTTTAGAAGCGTAGAATTTGCACCCGGCAAAACAATTTCTGTAGAAACAGGAAGGATTGCCAAACTAGCGGACGGTGCAGTAATGGTTAGAATGGGCGACACCATGGTGCTCTGTACAGTAGTGAGTGCTAAAGAAGCCAAACCGGGACAAGATTTTTTCCCGCTTGTTGTTGACCTCAGAGAAAGTTTTACAGCCGCCGGTAAATTTCCGGGTGGTTTTTTAAAAAGAGAAGGCAGACCATCTGACGACGAAACATTAGCAAGTCGCCTGATTGACAGAAGTTTAAGACCACTTTTTCCTAAAGGATATTATAATGACACTCAGGTAATTTGCCAGGTTTACTCATCAGACGGGCAAAATCAGGCAGATGTATTAGGTGCATTCGGTGCATCAGCTGCAATTCATGTTTCAGACATTCCTTATGACGGACCTATGTCTCAAGTTAAGGTTGGACGAATTGATGGTAACCTTATCATCAACCCAACAATCGATGAGCTCAAAAAGAGCGACATGGACTTGATTGTAGCAGGTACTGCTAAAAGTGTGATCATGATTGAAGGTGAAATGAAGGAGATCAGCGAAAAAGAGATGCTTGAAGCTGTGAAAGAAGGCCACAAAGCAATTCAAAAACTTTGCGAATTCCAGGAAGAACTAAGAAAAGAGTTCGGCGTTGAAAAACGAGAATTCGTAGCTGATGAAGGAAATAAAGATCTGGAATCAAAAGTAGCTGATCTTGCCGGCGACCGATTGAAAGAAGTTGTAGGCATGGGCCTTAGCAAATATGAATTCAGTGGAAAACTGAAAGAGATTAAAACTGAAATTAAAGAGTCTATTACCGCTGAAGAAGGATATGAAGAAACAGGCGGCGAGATTTCTGACATATTCAGTAACCTCGTTAAGGATGCTGTCCGTAACATGATTCTTGAAAACAAAAAGCGAATTGACGGACGTGGTCCTGAAGATATCCGTGATATCTGGACACAGGTAGGCTATTTGCCAAGAACACATGGTTCTGCAATCTTTTCTCGAGGAGAAACTCAGGCACTTGTATCAGTTGCCTTGGGTACCAAGCGTGATGCGCAGAGTGTTGACACACTCTTCTATGAAGAGGATCAAACCTTTATGCTACACTACAACTTCCCACCATACTGTGTGGGTGAGGCAGGATTTATGAGAGGTCCGGGTCGACGTGAGATCGGTCACGGCCACTTAGCGCAACGCGCACTCAAGATGGTTCTTCCAGACTTTGAAGAGTTTGGATATGTAATTCGTGTACGTTCAGACATCACGGAATCAAACGGATCGTCTTCAATGGCATCTGTTTGTGGTGGCTCAATGGCAATGATGGATGCAGGTGTTCCGCTTCCTAAACCGGTTGCAGGTATAGCAATGGGTATGATTGTTGGAGAAAAAAACACTGTTGTGCTTTCTGACATTCAAGGTGAAGAGGATTTCATGGGCGACATGGACTTCAAAACAGCCGGTACTGCTGATGGTATCACTGCAACTCAGATGGATATGAAAGTTCAGGGAATCAGCTTCGAAATTATCGAAGAAGCTCTTGAGCAAGCGCACAAAGGCAGATTACATATTCTTGAGAAGATGGCAGAAACCATCTCTTCTACAAGAGAAACATTGTCGAAATATGCTCCTCAATTTATTAGAATGACTATCGATGGCGACAGTATTGGCGCTGTGATTGGTCCTGGTGGAAAAGTGATTCAAACACTTCAGAAAGAGACAGATACAGAAATCTGGATCGAAGAAGATGAGCAGGGTAAAGGTCAGATTACAATTTCTGCAGACAGCCTCGAAAAAGCTGAAGCAGCTAAAAAACGTATTCAAGCCGTTGCCGGTCAACTTGACGAAGGTGCTACATTTAAAGGCACTGTAAAAGCAATTAAAGAGTACGGTGCGTTTGTAGAGATCGTACCCGGAAAAGAAGGACTGCTTCACATCTCTGAACTTGAGCACGGACACGTGAAAAACGTTGAGGATGTAATCTCCGTTGGAGATGAAATAGAAGTTAAACTTCTGAAAGTTGAGCATGGCGGAAAACTTCGTCTTTCAAGAAAAGCACTTTTACCTGAGCCTGAACAAGGCGAGTAAGAGTTTTTCACTAAAACTTTAAAAGCGCCTTCTTAAACGAAGGCGCTTTTTTTTTAAAAAAGTCCCCTCTTGAGAGGGGATACAGGGGTGTGTAAAAATCTACTTTATGCACACACAAGTTGTTTTCATATTCAAACCCGAAAATAAACCCTCCCTAATCCATCTCAAGAACAGCTATTATTTATATCAATACAGAAATGCAAACAACCGAATCTATTTCACAAGTTAGAAAAACAGAACTTCCCAGTGGTCTGAAAATAGTCACAGAGCATATAGATAGCGTTAAGAGTATCTCTGCCGGAATCTGGGTAAAGACAGGAAGCAGGAATGAATCAAATGAGCTTGCCGGAATCACTCACTTTCTTGAACATATGCTATTTAAGGGAACCGAGAAAAGATCTGCATTTGATATTGCTCAAAGTATGGAATCGGTTGGCGGTTACCTGAATGCGTTCACATCCACGGAATACACATGCTATTTTGCTCGCTGCTTAGATACAAAACTGCCTGATGCAATGGACGTTTTGAGTGACATGGTTCAAAACTCTCAGTTTCCTGAAAAGGAGTTGGAGAAAGAAAAAAAAGTGGTACTTGAAGAGATGAAGATGTACAAAGATAGTCCCGACGACTATGTATTTGAACTCTTCAGCAGCCAGGTATTTGACGGTCATCCAATCGGCAGGCCTATTATCGGTTTTGAAAATACGGTCTCTTCCTATACCCGTCAGGATCTGTTCGATTATATGGCGGAGAGATACAGGCCGGATAACCTGTTGGTTGCGGTTGCCGGAAATGT
>SKGY01000102.1 GCA_007117235.1 Balneolaceae bacterium | reverse complement strand
TCTTTGGGCAAATCCGTCAGAAGAGATTGTAGCTGTGAAAGCAACACACAATAATAGAGATATGTACTTTTTCAGCAACGTATTTTTGTTTAATAAACAATATGTGCAGTTGACGGTTAACCCGAATAATTGTCAACTGTATTAAGTAAAACAGTAATTTATTACCAGCGCAACAGATTTACTTTGGTAATATCAACTGATAGGTTATTTCGGAATATCGCTATGATAATTGCGAGTCCCACAACGGCTTCTGCAGCAGCTACAGAGAGAGAGAAGAATACAAGAATTTGTCCTGTCACGTCTCCATGATATGCGCTAAATGATACCAACGCAAGATTCACAGAATTAAGCATCATTTCGATGCACATAAAAATTACAATAGCATTTCTGCGAATCAGAACACCAACAATACCAATGGTAAAAAGGATAGCACTCAGTGCAAGATACCAGTCAATTCCTATCATTTAACGTCACCCGATTTTTTAACTTTAAACTGTGCAATAAGTAGCGCACCCACAACCGCTGCGGTTAATAAGATTGCAGTCATTTCAAATGCAAAGAGATAGTCGGTATACAGTACATCGCCTAAGGCTTCAACAGTACCAACCTGTTCCATGTCTGGTGAGATTTCAGGAAGCATGTCTGTTACACCACCAATACTGTATAGAATTTGGGCTAATACAACGCTGCCCAGTAAAAATGCGGCAAGGTATTTTATTCTGAATTTCTCAAATAGCGACTCTTCGTGATCAACATTCAATAACATAATCACAAAAAGAAACAGCACCATAATAGCGCCGGCATAAACCAAAATTTGGATCAATGCTAAAAATTGTGCTTGCAAGAGAAGATAAACACCCGATAACGTTACCAGATTTATAACAAGCAGTAGTGCACTGCTAATTGTGTCTTTTACTAATATCATTCCTAAGGCTGAGCCGATAGCTAATACCGCAAGAACTACAAATATATAAGTTTCCATTCTTTGAATTTATTTGAACAGCATTTAAGGTAGCCAAATTTAAAAATGGCTTCAAGGAAATTGATGGCTTTTTACGCATTTAAAAAAAATAGATCATCCCGAATAATCCGGCCGCCCAACAGTAGTACGAAAAGTAGTGAAATTTATCACGCTTAAGTAAGATTACCAGATACTTGAGTGCATAATATCCGGCAATAAAAGATGTCAGAAATCCGGCAAACAAGCTGAGCACTGCTTCCATCGCGATCCCTGTTTCAGCAATTTCACCCACTTCCAAAATCATCGCGCCGGCCAAAACAGGTAGTACCATCAGGAAAGAAAAGTTTGCCACATTAACCCTGTCAACTCCACTAAATAATCCAACTGATATGGTAGAGCCTGACCGACTGATACCCGGAATAATTGCCATCGCTTGAGCAACTCCCATCAAAATACCACGCTTTACATCAACCTCTTTATCAGGGTTCTTTACAAATTTGGTCGAAAATAACAGCGTTCCTGTAATGATTAGCATACAAGAAACAAAAAATGGATTTACAAACAGGCTTTCTATAAGATCTTTCATCGTAAAGCCAACAATCATTGCAGGAATCAAACTAATAAGAATGATCATGCTGAGCCGTGTATTTGCATCAGTTTTAAATTTGCCTGACTTTAGACCCGAAGGTGAGAAGCTTGAAACCAAATCTTTTATAATCTCAAATATTTTCTCTCTGTAGTAAACCGCAATACTACAGAATGAGCCAAAATGAACAACTATTTCAAACGTAATACCCGGTTCTAAATCTCTGCCTAACAATGCCCTGGCAAGAGCTAAATGTCCCGAGCTGCTGACAGGTAAGAACTCAGTGATCCCTTGTAAAATGCCAAGCAAAATTGCCTGTAATAAATCCATCTAACTGATATTAATTTTCTTCTTAATTCTTCTGATTAGGCCTTATTTTTCCAAATATTGAACTATCTTCTGATTTTGCAGCTAACTGTAATTATTCGTTCTTTACATGCGCTTCAAAATGCGACTGAAGATATCAAATTGAACATGAATTTTATAATCGATTATACGGATGAACAAAGAAGTTGACATGCAGGCTTTAGGTGAGAAAATTGAAACTCACAGTGCATTTATTGATGACATTTACTCCGAACTTGATAAAGTAATAGTTGGTCAGCGATATATGATTGATCGCTTACTAATAGGACTGCTTGCTGATGGTCACGTTTTGCTTGAGGGGGTACCAGGTCTGGCTAAAACCCTGACAGTTTCATCACTAGCAAAGGTGATCAACACCAAGTTCCAGAGAATTCAGTTCACTCCTGATCTGTTACCCGCCGATCTGATTGGAACACTTATCTACAACCAGAAAGACTCTGAATTCACGATCAAAAAAGGGCCAATTTTTGCGAATATTGTATTAGCAGATGAGATTAACCGATCACCTGCGAAGGTACAAAGTGCGCTGCTTGAAGCGATGCAGGAGAAACAAGTTACGATCAGTGAAACAACTTTTAAGTTGGATAAGCCATTTCTTGTTTTAGCTACTCAAAATCCGGTTGAACAGGAAGGAACATACAACTTGCCTGAAGCTCAGGTTGATCGTTTTATGTTGAAGCTCAAAATCGGATATCCGTCCAAAGATGAAGAGTTAAAAATTATGAGGTTGATGGCAAAAACAGGAGAAAAGCCGGAATTAAAGCCGGTCATCAACAGCGAAAAAGTTTTGAAAGCCCGTGAAGTTATCAATGAAATATACACTGATGAAAAGGTTGAGCGATATATCGTTGATCTAATTTTTGCAACTCGTTACCCGGAAAAATACAATCTCTCCAAGTTGAATGAGTTGATCAGCTACGGTGCATCACCCAGAGCATCCATTAACCTCAATCTTGCTGCAAGAGCACACGCATTTATGGAGCACAGAGCATATGTTACCCCAGAGGATGTTAGAGTGATTGCGATGGATGTGTTACGACACAGAATTATCCCTACGTTTGAAGCGGAGGCCGAGAATATCACCCCGGAAGATATGGTTTCGGAAATACTCTCTACTGTACAGGTGCCATAGTATCATCAGACTTATATATAAAAGCCCTGCATGAATGATTCTTTATGCAGGGCTTTTTTTATAGACTTTAATCTGTGTAAACCATTTCTAGTCTCATGCCTGAATTACCCTCAAAACTTAACATCAATTATGACTAAAGATTAGAATGGATTATATATTTAAACTTTCGAGTGATTTTAGTTACATTTTTTCTTCAACATTATCGTAACTAATACTTTATGAAAGTAAAAATCGTACCTCGTTCAAAGATAAAAGTCTCGAGAAAAAGTAGTTCTAAATACTCAAAAGTAAGGGAAGCGTTAGAAAAATTGGTTTCGAAAGGTGATGCGCTAAGGATAACTTATAGCGACAAGAAGGAGCTTAATTCCATCAGAAATATCGCCTATACGCACAACAAGGAGAATGGCACAAAGATAAAAAGCAGTTCAGATACCAACGAGAAAGTCATCTATTTTTACATAAACTAATCAATAAGAGTTACAGAAATAAAAAAGGCCCTTCGCAATGAAGAGCCTTTAATATTATTCAATAATTAAGTCGAATTTATTTTTTCGACTTCTTATCATTTTCTTCCTTCTCTGCAAGCTTATCAGCTAAGCCTGAAACCTCACCAAGTGTGGGAGTGCCGGTTTCAACTGAATCTTTCTTAGCAGCCGCCTTCTTTTTAGGTTTAGCTTTTGCTTTTTTCAAGTCTCCTTCAACCTGAGAAAGTTCAATTTTCTTACCTGGCTCGTCGAACTCAGCTACAAAGCCTTCAATCTTATCGCCTTCTTTGAAAGACTCATTGAGATCTTCAACTTTTTCTGAAAGTTTCTCAGCCGGTAAAAATGCTTCAGGACCAAGCGGTAGTTTCACAAAAATACCTTTGTCAGTTATTTTTGATACTTCGCCTTTCACTTTTGCGCCGAGTCCATACTCTTCAGCGTAAGTTTCCCAAGGGTTTTCTTCAACTTGCTTATGGCCTAATGTAATACGTCTGTTTTCATGATCGATAGCAAGAATTACAACATCAAGCTCCTGACCTTTTTCAACTACTTCATTTGGATGCTCAACATTTTCAGTCCAGCTTAAGTCAGAAACGTGAACCAAACCATCAATACCCGGCTCTAATTCAATAAATACACCAAAGTTGGTGAGGTTTCTAACTTCTCCTTTATGAGTAGAACCTACAGGATATCTTTCAGTAAGGTCTTCCCATGGATCTTGCTCCAGTTGTTTTACACCAAGTGAGATTTTCTTCTCATCTTCATTGATGTTAAGAACAACACATTCAATAATGTCATCTTTCTGAACCAATTGAGAAGGATGTTTGATGTGCTGCGTCCAGCTCATTTCTGAGATGTGGATCAGTCCTTCAACACCTTTTTCAAGCTCGATAAACGCACCGTAATCAGCGATTGACACTACCCTACCCTGAACTCTTAAATTATCTGGATATTTCACATCAATATTGTCCCACGGATGTGGCTGTAGCTGCTTCAGACCAAGTGAAACTCGCTTCGAGTTCTCATCAAAGTCAATTACAGCAACGTTCATGCGCTGATCAAGTTTAACGATCTCTTCCGGATGGTCAACTCGTCCCCATGACAAATCTGTAATGTGAAGAAGTCCATCAACACCACCAAGATCGATGAATACACCGAAATCTGTAATGTTTTTAACAATTCCTTCAAGAACCTGACCTGATTCAATAGTTGCAAGAAT
>SKGY01000050.1 GCA_007117235.1 Balneolaceae bacterium | reverse complement strand
TAATCCTTTTTTAGAAACACATACAGTGCCGTTAGGCACGTTATCATATTGTATCCCCGGATTAAAATCCGGGGGGTAGTCTAGTGCCCCACCAAGATTGAATGCCGTAGGTATGGTCCATCTGTTCAGCCCGGACTTATTTCACTCCCAAAATCACTCATGAAACCACAGCATGTGGCCACACTTGTCACACACTTTATTCACGGCTTCCCTGTTCAACCAATCAAATTCGAAGAAGCTCGCGCCTCTTGTATTTAGCAGCGTTGTTCGTTCCCAAAAACGATCGTGCCCACAAACAGGGCACGAAATTAATTTGCCTTCAACTATTAACTCTTTTACCTCTTTCTTCTTCTTTTTAAACATAGTTTCGAATTTTCAAAGTTAGACCTGAATCAAATAAAAAAAGCAAAAAAGTGCTAATTAACACCCTATTCGACGCATGAAGGAGCCTGATAAGCACAGGCACGATTCAAGGTCTTTGGGTTTTCTGCATATCGAAATGAGTCACCCTGAGTTTAGCTCAGGGTCTCCCATCGTTGATCAGGTTAGGAGATGCTGAACTAAATTCAGCATGACTATTTAACTATTTGCTATTAAATTTTTTTGCCGCTCACGAACTAATCCTTAGAGTCCGCAATCCAGTTGTCTACATTATTTTCGAGTACACTCAATGGGATGCTCCCACTCAGCAATACCACATCGTGAAACTCCCTCAGATCAAAGTCATCACCAAGTTCAGTTTCTGCACGTTCACGCAGTTCACGAATTTTAATTTCTCCCATCTTGTAGGCCAGCGCCTGCCCCGGCCAGAAGATGTAGCGATTCACCTCACTTCGAATATTATGCAACGCCAAAGCTGAATTGCTTGCCATAAACTCGATCGCTTCATCCCTGGTCCACCCTTTAGCATGCATTCCGGTATCAACAACCAAACGCAGTGCGCGCCACATTTCATAGCTGAGCCGACCAAAATTTTGATAGGGATCATCATACATGTCAACGTCCAGACCGAGGCGTTCAGAGTAGAGAGCCCACCCCTCAACATAGGCTGTGAATCCTGCTACAGATCTGAATTTTGGCATATCTTCCAACTCTTGTTGAAGTGCAATTTGCAGGTGATGTCCCGGTACTGCCTCATGAAGTGAAAGTGCTGTTACTTCATAAAGCGGACGACTATTCAGATCATACGTATTCACGGCGTAGAACCCTGCACGGGTTCTGTCGGCGGTACCGCGGCTGTAGTAGGCTGTCGCCGTTCTTGGAGCCAGATAATCAGGAACCGGCATAATTCCATATGGCAATCGGGGCAGAGTTTTAAAAAGTTCAGGAAGCTTGCCGTCCATAAGTTTAAGGACGTATGCAGTCTCTTTCATCAGCTCTTCGGGTGTCTCGGCATAAAACTGAGGATCGGTTCTCAGGAAGTTGATAAACCCGTCAAAGTCATCGCCAAATCCCTCTTCCTCGACTATTCCCATCATTTCCGCGCGGATTCGCGCCACTTCATCCAATCCGGTTTGATGGATTTCATCAGGGGTGATGTCCATTGTTGTGTACATTTTTACCAGGTAGTCATAATAGGCTTCGCCACCCGGCACCTCTGTGATACCTATCCGCTCAGGTGTATTTGGAATATACTCGTCCCGCAGAAAATCATGAAGCCTCACAAATTCAGGAATCACAGTCTCAGAGATAATCTGTCTGGCTTCATCTGAAAGCCGTGATTGATCATCTTCAGAAATGGCTGACGGATAATTCTTAAATGGCTCAAACAGTGTGCTCTCTTCTGCATCTTCTTTGATATGCGCCTCAACTGAGGCTAAATAATCACCAAATACAATTCTTGGCCTCACAAAACCGATCTCCAGCCCCAATTTCATACGATCAATATAACCGCTGTTGTATTCAGGAAAAGCCTGGAGACGCTTCAAATAGTTTTCATAATCTTCTGAATTATTTAAAGGAACCCTGTTCCCAAGGTCTGCAAACGTTGCATGATAGTCCCACCATCCATTCAGCGGTAACAGATGGTCATTCAGTTCATAAGCCCTAATCGAGTTTTCAAGCTGAATTCTAAAGATATCGTAGTTTATTTTTGAGTCGTCATCTAGTGCATCACGGTTAATCTGATCCAGTCGATCTAAAAAATTCCGGGTCTCATCATTCATTCTTGAATAGGCTTCGGGTGAGGTATCAGAAAGTCGGTCGTTGGCACGGTGATCACCCTGACCTGTAGCAAACATTGGGCTCGTTTCAAGCCTGTATTCCCAGTGATCATCAAAGAGATTCTGAAGCTTATCAGAATCAGAGGTGCACGACATAGCGAATAGAGCAACAACAAGCAGCCTTAGAAATCGATACATATGTAAATAGAAAGTTGGTTCAATTTGAGACCAACATTACATCACGAATCTGTTTGAAGCAACTTTTTTACGCTCTTTAATCTCTTGACCTGATCATCTCGTAACTTTTTTCAAGATCAATCATCGGTTTTGGATAGTCTTTGCCTATTTCCACTTCATTAAGTGCTTGCTGATCTACCGACATTTTATCAGGTTCATGAACAAACTCTTGTGGTACAAGTCTAAGTTCGGGCAGCCATCTTCTCACATACTCACCTTTTTTATCGTACTTATCAGCCTGATTTAGAATATTGAAATATCGATTTCTAGGATCGTGACCAACCGTTGCATTGTAAGCCCAGTTGCCCCAGTTGCTGCAAACATCATAATCGATTAGTTTCGATTCGAAATAAGCCGCGCCCCATCTCCAGTCGAAATCCAGGTTTTGTGCCAAAAAGCTTGCGGCATTTTGACGCCCTCGATTGCTCATGTAACCGGTTGTATTCAGCTCTCTCATATTTGCATCGACAAATGGAATACCCGTTCTCCCTTCTGCCCACTTATTGAACGTTTCTGAATCGGTTTTTTTGTTGAGCTTTTTACCCTGAATTCCACCCTGTTTAAAAATCTGATCTCCATATTTAATGGCAGAATATCTGAAGTAATCTCTCCAAATCAATTCGAACTTCATCCAGTAGGTCGATACATTTTTATGAACCCGTTCCTCAAACATTTCCACTTCATGATGAATTGATCGTGCTGAAATACAGCCATGAGCCAGCCAGGGTGAAAACTTTGATGAATAATCTGCACCTAACAATCCATTACGAGTGTACTTATAATCTTTAATTTTTTCGCTTTCAAATAGGTAGTGTTTCAATCGTAACCATGCCCTGTTTTCACCCCCTCTGAACATGAGTACGGATCTATCATCCGGTTGAATTGGTTTCAAGCCCAGATCTTCAATCGCGGGTATTTCACCGATCTCTATCTTATCGTCCCCGATCAGTAACTCAGGTTTCGGTACAGGTTTTCTGACTGAACTGTACTTTTCAACTTTCTTTCTGAAATTTGTGAATACATCAGGAATTGACAGCAGGTCAAATGGAAGATCATCCCTGTGGTACATGGTGTTACCCCAAAATTTTTGAAAATCCACTGAGATCGAGTCGGTAACTTTCTCTTCAACTGTTGTCTCCTCCGAAGTCACTTCACCGTGGAAGTACAGTCGGTCAAATTGATGGTTCTCAATAATTAACGGTACGATCTCTTCAGGCTTTCCAACTCTTACTATCAGTTGTGATCCCAATTTTACGAGTTCACTTCCAAGCTCCCTTACTGATTCAATTAAAAATTGTGCACGGTGCGAATCTGTCTTAACAAATCCATATTTGGTCTGCTCAAACATTCGGGGATCGAAACAGTATAGACCCACCACACTTCCTGATTCAGATGCTTTTTTAAGGGGTTCGTGATCTGTTGTTCTAAGGTCGTTTCTAAACCAGATGAGTGTCTTCATAATCCTGTTCACTTCAATTTCAAGCTTAACTCAATCTGAATCGGAAACGTTTATAATGTGAAAGTTCAGTGATTAGAACCAAAGCTGACATTGTGTGAAAAAAAGAAAACAGTTCGTAGAAAAGCTTATGCCATACGCCGACAAACAGCATAAAGCCATAACTGACGGCAAAGAAAGGCTGGAAATAAGCTATGAAACCGAAAAGCTTAATTTTTCAGATATAAAAACAAGTATGCTTGAGGTTTACAAGAATTCTTTGGAAAAGGACAAAAGGCTGGAATATACAACCTGCGGAATACACAGAGACGACCTTAAAATAGTTGCTGGCGGCATTGACGTAAGGAAGTTCGGTTCACAGGGACAACAAAGAACAGCGGTACTATCCTTAAAGCTTGCCGAGATACTTATGCTCGAAGAAACCACGGGCGAGCGCCCCGTACTACTACTTGACGACGTATTAAGCGAGCTTGACATAAACAGACAAAAAGCGTTATTAAAGGCAGTTGAAAGCGTACAAACTTTAATAACCTGTACGGAGTTTGACAACAAACTTGTAGACTATGATTATTTAGAAATAGATATAAACAACAATAAGATAATATCAACAAAGAGGAACCAAAATGCAAAATAAAAACAAACAAGCCATAGCCCAACTAATAAAAATTGAAGGAGTAGACAGCCAGGCTATTTACAACCTGTTGAGCGTACCGCCAAATAACGAGATGGGCGATTTTGCTTTGCCTTGTTTTCAATTTGCAAAAGTTCTCAGAAAGTCCCCCGTGGCAATAGCCGATAGCATCGTCAAAGAAATACAAAGCGATATAAAAGCTCCTTTAAAGAGAGTGGAGGCAGTAAACGGATACGTGAATTTCTTTGTTGATAAACTATATGTTGCCAAGTC
>SKGY01000197.1 GCA_007117235.1 Balneolaceae bacterium | reverse complement strand
CAGAGTATCAAACCGGTAATTGAGGTGGGTTATTCTCATCATATTCAGCGACTGATGGTGTTGAGTAATTTCAGCAACCTAACAGAGACTGATCCGAGAGAACTGAACCGATGGTTCTGGTTGGCCTATATGGATGCATATGAGTGGGTTGAACTTCCGAATGTACTTGGAATGAGCACATTTGCTGATGGGGGTGTGCTGGCATCAAAACCCTATGTATCGAGTGGGAATTACATCAACAAGATGAGTGATTACTGCAAACATTGCGAGTACAGCGTCACCAAAAAAACCGGTGAGAAGGCGTGTCCGTTTAACTATCTCTACTGGAACTTTGTGGACAAACAGAGGGAGACGTTTAATGGCAGTGGAAGGGTTAACTTTATGGTGAATATGTTCGACAACAAAAAATCAGCCGAAGAGAAAGAAGAAATCAGACAGTCGACCGATAACTTTTTGGGCAGTTTGAAGCGATAACAACTTCAGATCAGGTTCCAAATCAGAGTATAAATTATTAACTTCGCGGTGCAAACTAACAATCGATTTATATGAGCGAGACGATCAGCGAAGTTACATTACGTACGAAGGGAATTTTACCGGTTCAGAAGCTAAAATTACTGGCTGAAGCCGGAATCATTTCATCGCACGACGATCATCCGATTGAGGATAATCAGTTCCAGCCCAACTCAATTGACTTACGCCTTGGACAAAAGGCTTACAGAGTGAGAAGTAGTTTTCTGCCAGAGAATGAAACAGTTCAGCAGAAGATTGATAAGCTCCATCAATACTCGTTTTCGATTGAAGATGGAGCGGTACTTGAGCCCAACTGTGTCTATATCATTCCGTTGCTCGAAAAACTGAAGCTACCCGCTTCAAACTATGCGTCTCAAAAGAAACTATTTAATGGTGAGTCGAGTGATGATGTTCGTTTGATCTCAGCTGAAAATTTAACAGCTAAAGCCAATCCCAAAAGCACAACCGGACGGCTGGATATCTTTACCCGTGTGATAACCGACTATTCGCATCGGTTTGAGGAGATCGAGCCGGGATTTGAAGGAAATCTCTATCTTGAAGTTGTTCCAAAGTCGTTTCCTATTAAAGTTCGGACGGGTCAGAGACTGAATCAGCTTAGAATTCGACATGGTCATACCGTTCTTAGTGACCAGGATCTTCTGAGAATTCACACCAGTGATCCGCTTCTGTTTGATGAAAAGGGCAGAGCTCTTGATTTAAGTTCAGTGAAGGTCAATAACGGACTGTTTCTAAGTGTAAATCTGCAAAGTGGAGACAGCGATATTTTGGGTTACAAGGCAAAGAAACATCGCGATCTTATCGATCTGGATAATATTGGACACTATGAGGTTTCAGATTTTTGGGAGCCAATCCGATCCCGCGATGAGGATCACTTGATATTAGAACCGGAAGCTTTCTACATTTTTGCATCCAAAGAGAGATGCAGAATTCCTACTCATCTTGCGGCCGAAATGATTGCCTACGACACCGGTTCAGGCGAACTGCGAACCCATTACGCGGGATTCTTTGACAGCGGATTTGGAGGATCAGCCAAGGATGGAGGTGCCAGAGCTGTGCTTGAGGTAAGATCCCACGATGTGCCATTTTTGATAGAGCATGGGCAAACCTTCTGCAGCATGAAGTTTGAACCCAACAGTGAGATACCTGATTTTGTTTATGGAACAGAAATTAAAAGTAACTATCAGGGGCAGGGTCTAAAGCTGGGAAAACATTTCAAACAGACTTAAAATGGCTATTGATCGATGTATTTGCCATCAGAGAAGTTTCGAAGAGATTAAGAAGTTTGCAGAGGAACATGATGTGAAAAACATTGAAGATCTTCAGGATGCAAATGTATGCAGCACCAGTTGCCAACTTTGTGTGCCTTATGTTAAACGAATGCTGGAGACCGGGGAAACTTCTTTTCCTTTAGATTTTATTATAAATAGTACTCAATGAATCTATTCTACGCTCCACTGACTAGTATTTCTGGCAATACCATCACTTTAAAAGGTCAGGAGAGTAAACACGCTTCAAAAGCACTGAGGCTTAAAACCGGCGACGAGATTTTTATCACTGATGGCAGCGGGCATCTTTACAGATGCGAGGTGGAATCCATTTCAAAAAGTGATTTGACCGCTACCGTTCTTGAGAAAAAATTTGAAGAGAGAAAAAGCCCGTGGATCAATTTGATGGTTGGCGTACTTAGAAAAAAGGATCGGTTGGAGTTCGCAATTGAAAAGGCTGTTGAACTTGGAGCGGATAAGCTCATTCTTTATAAAGGAGATCATAGCGAAAAACATAATGTACGTGAAGACCGTCTTTTGAATACCGCGATTTCAGCTATGAAGCAGTCTTTAAGAGTTTACCTTCCTGAGATTGAGTACTCTAAGAGTCTAAATGAAGGCCTCAAATCTATAGAAGATATTGGAAGATTGGTGGTTGCGGACGAGACAAAAAATCATGGAGATGATCTTAAGAGCAAACAAGATACTTATACTTTGATTGTTGGTCCGGAGGGAGGATTCTCTGAAAATGAAAGACGCTTACTCTCAGAGAAGCAAGCGATAGCCTACTCGCTTGGTGAAAAAAGATTGCGCACGGAAACGGCAGCTATGATAATTACTGAGCGGTTTAAGTCAGGGTTAACTTAGAGATTCAGATTTAATTTCTGAATCCCACGTTAATTGTAGCCTGCCGCTGGGCAAAAGCCTCAAGTTGTTCTACTTCATCCCAAAGTTTCATTGCTTCTCTGAGAGTTTCATTGAAATAGTCATTTACAATTGGGTAGAAATATTCTGTTCCCCAAACCTGACGCGCAATTTCAGCTTTCATTTGACCGAAGTTTAGCCATGAAAGCTCATCATAACTGGCTTGATCTATTTTCAACTCATTGTCGTCAATAGTGGGTTCTGTAACATCATCAGTGATAACTAAGCCCTGATCAACCAACATGCTTTTGAGAAGAGATTTATCATCCTCATTCCACTCAAAATCAGACCTGAAGGCATTAAAGTCAGACTCCCAATTATTACGGAATTGGTCTCCGTTTCTATCCAGATAGTCTCTCACAAAATTGAAATCAACCCGGTTTATTCGCATGAAATTGTAAAGATATGGAGACTGAGTTGTGTCTTCCTGAACTACAAAGTCCGGGACAATTCCTCCGCCACCGAAAACCTGACGTCCTGCTTTTGTTGAAAATCTGAGCGAATCAGGAACCTCATCAAGAAAGTTAGAGGCGTCCATTGTTGCATCAGATGAACGGTGTCTTATTTCGAATGCATAGTCTTCTGAGCCACCATCAAATGGTTTTTGAATCAATCGGCCTGAAGGGGTGAGGTATCTTGAAATGGTTACTCTCACATTACTTCCATCAATTAGTTCATATTGCTGCTGTACCAGGCCTTTTCCAAATGTTCTTCGTCCTACAACCAATCCACGATCATGATCTTGGATAGCACCACTTACAATCTCACTGGCTGATGCAGAGCCTTCATTCACAAGAACAATAACAGGCATATCTTTTACAGCACCATCCCTTCTGGAAGTTACTTCCTGATTAAATCTGGCGTGTCTGCTCTCTGTAGATACAAGTTTTGTATTTCTTGGGAAGAACTCTTCAGAGATAGCAATTGCCTGACTCAAATATCCTCCGGGATTACCGCGCATATCCAGCATTAGGCGATTCATGCCTTGTTCTTTAAGATCATCAACAGAGGCAATAAATTCACGATGTGTAGTGGCTGCAAATCGATTGATTTTAATATACCCGGTATTATCATCGAGCATGTAATGTGAATCGATGGTAGTAAGCGGAATATCATCTCTTTCTATTGTGAACCGTACCGGATTTGAATTTCTTGGTCTTAAAATATCGATATTAACTTTTGTGCCTTTCTGGCCGCGTAATTTTCTAAGGACGTCCTCATTAGTATAGCCAATAGCGCTGGAATCGTCGATGGTGATAATTCGATCACCAGACATAATTCCAAGCTGATCACTTGGTCCGCCAGAGATTGCAGTAATAACTGTAATTGTGTCTTGTATAATGTTGAACTGTATTCCAATACCCTGAAATTTACCGTCAAACTCCTCCTGTATACGCTCACTGTCATCTCGTTCGATATAAACAGAGTGAGGATCAAGAATGCTTAGCATAGAACGGATTGATCGCTCTGTCAGCTTAGACATATTTTTATCGGGGTAATTATTCGCTACGTAAAGATAGGCTTCTTCAAATCGATTGTAAGAATCTCTTAGATTTTGAATCTCAGGAATATTGAGTGTATCAATAGGTGTGCCTGTGATGATTAAATCCTCCTCCTCAAGTCCTTTTACCAGCCCAACTAAGCTCTTTTGGTAGAGTTCTTCAAGTGATGTGTCTCCGAAATAATTATCAATTACCCGCCGCTGAACCTGCAGATATTTGTGGAGATTATCCTGATGAATTTCATTTTTAACAACTACTTTGTCTACACCTGCGAGCCAAACAGCAGAGAGAATAAGTAATGTAGCAAGTTGGGGAGCAAGAAACTTCTTCACTGACATCTATATTTATTTCAAATTTTTTGTTTTAGCGCGTTGGTTTGCTACGAGAGTATAATGAACCAGCATCTGAAAAACCATATCGCCTATTTATAAACTATTTGTATAAATGCGTAACGCACATTATCGTAAAACGTTTCTGAAAAGAAAAATTTAGAGAAGTTTTTACAAAATGTAATGACTCAGGTCCTTGTCTTTAACCAATT
>SKGY01000094.1 GCA_007117235.1 Balneolaceae bacterium | reverse complement strand
TCACGGTGGTGAGATTCATTTCGACACCCGCGTTACAGACTTTTTGCTTGAAGGAGATCAGATAAAAGGAGTGAAAACACGAGAAGGAGATCTTTTTAAATCAAACAGAGTCATTCTTGCAACGGGACATTCTGCCAGAGATATATTTGAACTCTTGCACTCAAAAGGAATTGAGATAGATTTAAAACCACTCGCAATTGGGGTGCGGGTTGAACACCCACAGTCACTTATTGATACCATCCAGTACAGCTGTGATGATCGTGGACCTTACTTGCCACCGTCGCCATACAGTATATCTAAACAGGTGCAGGGAAGGGGTGTCTATTCGTTCTGTATGTGTCCCGGTGGAGTAATTGCTCCCTGTGCAACAAATCCGGGCGAGGTGGTTACGAACGGCTGGTCTTCATCGCGAAGGGCACGGGCAACGGCAAATTCAGGAATTGTGGTTGAGTTGAGAGAGGAGGATTTCAAACCATTTGAAAAGTTTGGTCCGCTTGCCGCAATGAATTATCAAAAATCGATAGAACAGAAAGCGTGGGAGTATGGCGGGAAAACTCAAACGGCACCTGCACAGAGACTGGTTGATTTTATTGATGGGAAAGTTTCATCAGACCTTCCCAATACATCTTATGCTCCCGGAATAACATCTGTTGAACTGGGTGGCGTTATGCCTGATTTTATTCATCAGGCCTTGATTTCGGGATTCAAAAAGTTCGGAGAGTCTATGAAAGGGTATCTAACGAACGACGCCGTTGTTCATGCACCGGAGTCAAGAACATCATCACCCGTTAGAATTCCACGCGACAGAACAACATTTCAGCATATCCGAATTAAAGGACTCTTTCCGTGTGGCGAGGGTGCAGGTTATGCCGGTGGAATTGTATCGGCCGCAATGGATGGTGAAAAGTGTGCAATTGCATGTACAACAGATTTATGAACAAATATTCTGTATGTTCACTTGCGCAATTAATACCTCAACTAATCAAATTTACGATATAGTGAAAAATATCAGCTATCTATCTTTTCTGTTCATGCTATTCCTGATTTTAACGTCCTGTTCAAATAACCGGGAACAACAGGAGGTGCTTTCAGGGGCGGATCAATTCTGGCAGAATCTGTCACACCATTGTGGGAATGCGTACGGTGGTGAAATTACAAGAAAACCGGAGGGAGCAGACTTGCTGGATGGACGTGAATTTGTAGTTGTTCATTTCAGAGAGTGCGGAGATGAAGAGTTGAGACTTCCGTTTCATGTTGAAGGTCTAGATGGTGAATGGAACCGTTCCAGGACCTGGGTAATATTTCATCATGGAGATCATCTTGAGCTACGCCACGATCATCGGGAAGCTGATGGAGCAGAAGAGGAAAGCACATGGTACGGCGCGTTTACCGATGATGTAGTGGGAGGTGGAATAACTGAATTTGTTCGTGAAAACAATTCCGGTATTCAGACCGGCTGGAGAATAGAAATAGAAAAAGATGAGCGATACACCTATGGAACCATTTACGATGGTAATTACGGCTGGCGCCTCGATTTTGATTTAACGAACCCGATCGAAACACCGCCGGCGCCATGGGGTTTTGAATAATTATTGATCTCTGGCCCACCGGCGACGCTCTCGCCTACTCATTTCTGATGTGATAATTTCATCAGGGTGAATGCTTTTATATGTTGCTCCACGCTCGATTTCAGAAAAATGATCTACTGTGGTTCTGAACAGAGGTTTTACGTAATGCCAGTTTTGAATCCCTTGTGAATCCCTGGGGTCTATTGTTACTGATTCATCATTTCTGTAAAAAACCAACACCTGAATTTGATGACGGTTGTCTATTTTCCCGATTGGATCACCCGCTTGAATCAGATCTCCCTCCTGTACATAAATATGGTCATTCTCAAAGGTGGTGTACCTTGCAAATGTACAATCAGAATGCATTACAATTACAAAATTTCGATCGCTTCTATAAATTAAATTCGCATTTTCTGATCTTCTTACTCCATCTCTTACAGCCACGACTGTTCCCCTTCTCATTGCTCGGACGTCTGTTTGAGGCGGAACATCAAAAAAGAGAGAATACCAACCTTCCGGTGCTTCCCGGTTAATCATTTCACCAACATAGCTTGAGGTTCCTCCTATTGCTTGAATGCCTTCTGGGTAAGGTAGCAAATACTCAATTTCTGATGGATATGTATTGAGACAGCCGCTATGATGTCGTGTTCTGTATCGATAATTGATTTGCTGATCTTCCCACTGCCTTCTAAGAATTAAAATTCTAGTTCTGGTACAGGTTAAGTTGGTTGAGTAGGGAAGCGCAACTGACACATCAAGATTTCTAAGCGTTGTGAAATCAATTGTCAAAATCAGTGGTACCGGTGTTTCTGTATTGGCATAAAATTGAATACCACCTCTGCTATCACGTTCAGTTGTAATTTGATATGGTGTAGTTTGTCTTGCGTCAGCATTGAAAATAAAAAAGAGAGCAAATGAGATTGATAAAAAACACTTTTTGTATCGAGATAATAGCATGTTTGAAAAATTATTTACACATAGTTAGAACAATTTTGAACCCTCAGACAATAACCAATGGATGTTAGTATTCAAACGTCATACTGATGCTTTCTTGGGCTGACAACTTAAACGTCTGGTTTTTAATTTTAAACGATGATGCATTTGTTAGTCTATCTAAGAACTGGTTTTCTAATCCCATTTCAGGACATGCTTTTTTGGTTGATATCAGAGAGGAAAATTGGATTGTTGATTTCCCATCCAAAGTAAACGTGCCATTATAAAGATTACATCCGGAGGAACCTGTTACAGTAAAATTATTCAAATCAAATGTGATGGATGGCCGGTGTTCCGGAGATAGTTGATTATCCAGTTCAACACCATCTATTGAAATCAGCTCCCAAGTGTGTCCTTCAAGCTCTTGAGTTGGTCTATTAGTATTGTTCTCACATCCCGTAGCTAAAATCAGAATGCAGAAAATTAGTAATGACACAAAGAGTAGTTTTTGCTTACATATATTCATATGGTTGGAATCTGTGTAGTTATTGGGTAACAACACGTGTTGATATTTTTTAACATCATAAATATCAACAATCGGCTAATTTAATATATACTTAGTACGTAGTTGTGGATGTAATTTATTGCACGGGTATTGATGATTTTTTCAGCATCTCATGACTCTAACTGTGTTTAACTGCATTTAATTGAACAAATAAATTGATATGAAAATCGGTAAAATCTTAATACTTCTGTTTTTACTTAGTGTTCCGATTATTTGGTGGGGATATGCCAGTTATGGAGATAAAGAGCAGGCATTACCACCCCTTCACACTGAACGCGTACAAAAAGGTGATGTATCACAAAGGGTAGTTGCATTCGGGTCATTACAGCCAGTTCAGAAGGTTACAGTTGGTAGTCAGGTATCAGGTATCATTGAGGAGATTTTTGCTGATTTTAATAGTGTTGTGAAAAGGGGAGAAGTAATAGCCCAACTTGATCCGTCAACATTTGAAGCTGAGGTAAGTTCGGCACAGGCAGAGCTGGAATCTGCAGAGGCAGGACTTGAGCTGGCTCAAATGCAGTATAACAGGGTAAGAGAACTTCGTGAAAGACAGTTTATAGCGCCATCAGAAGTAGATCAGGCAAGTGCAACTTTGAGACAAGCTGAAGCACAGGTGAGAGTTCGAAGACATGCACTCGAGCGCGCAGAACGTGAACTTGATCGAACCACAATCAAAGCTCCGGCCGACGGAATAGTGATTTCCCGTGAGGTTGATGTAGGACAGACTGTTGCAGCAAGCTTAAATGCCCCAATCCTATTTGAGTTAGCGTCCGACTTGTCACGGATGTGGATTCACGCAAGTGTTTCTGAAGCTGATATTGGCGTGATTGCAGAGGGAATGCGTGTAGAATTTCAGGTTGATGCTCACAGAAACCGCAGGTTTGAAGGAGAAGTGATTCAGGTGAGAAACGCCCCTATGATGGAAGATAATGTGGTTCACTACGAAACTATCATCGCTGTTGATAACAGCGAGCGGTTGCTCAAACCCGGAATGACGGCTGAAGTAAATATTATCACAGATGAACAATTTAATGTCATGAAAGTGAGAAACACCGCATTACGCGCAAGATTACCTGATTCAATTCGCCCATCGGCGCCGCCTGAAGAGGAAGGAATGAACGGTATAGTTTACATTAGGGATGTCGAAACTATCATGCCGAAAAGAGTTAGAACCGGTCTGAGTGATGGCGTATTTACTGAGATTTTAGAAGGGCTTGATGGGGACGAAGAGCTTGTGGTTGGTTTGTCATTAACAACGGGTAGTCAGCAGAACAGAAGGAGCCTGTTTAGTGGCGATCAAGCTCAATACTAATCACTATATGTCAATTGTTGAATTAAAAAATATTAAACGCATTTACAGATCAGGATCTCTGGCGGTGGAAGCTCTGCGAGGAATTGATCTCACTATTGAAACGGGTGACTTTACATCGATAATGGGAGCAAGCGGCTCGGGTAAATCGACTATGATGAATATTCTGGGTTGCCTCGATCAGCCAACTGAGGGAAACTATTTTCTGAACGGTGAAGATGTTTCAACATTTAAAAAGGACAGGCTGGCTCAGGTCAGAAATCAAATGCTGGGGTTTGTTTTTCAAAACTTTCATCTGCTCCCAAGAACAACTGCACTTGAAAATGTAGAGCTACCGCTACTATATGATAGAGATGGACTTAACTGGAAACAGATTCACAATCTTGCCAAAGGCGCGCTCGAT
>SKGY01000064.1 GCA_007117235.1 Balneolaceae bacterium | reverse complement strand
TCCCAAAAATGATAGTTGAGTAGAGTAGATTTGCCGTCATAATCGGACTAGTGATCAACATCAGAATGGCAAAGGTGTACATAGGGTGACGAATATATCTGTAGAATCCGCTGCGAATCATTTTTCCCTTTTCAGGTTCGTCAAGATAGTCGGGTTGAGAATCGTATAGCAGTTTATCTCTAATCTGTTTTAACCCGATGAACGTGAGGCCGTCTTGAGTGAGGATTGATGATATGAAGAGAATAAAAAAGATGAACTGTGCGAAAAGCATCACGAAAAAAAGGAAACCGGAAACCCAGTAAAGTGGTTGGTCACCTGGTAGAGATAAATACCAAACAACAAGGAATACCACTGATATGATATTGTAGCATAGTCTGTACCAGGCTTTTAATGCCGGAAGTTTTTCAAACAGTGCAGATTTTAGTTTGTGTGAAGCGAGCAGGGAGTGAGTGGCACAGAAGATGAAAAATATCGTTGTTGGTAACAGATATGGTAGCAGATCTTCACTCATTAATACGATTCAGTTAAGTCGGTTAGGAAATTCACGAGAAAACTAAGCAAAATTTCGAATATCGAATTGATGACTTTGATAGAAACAGATTGTGATGATTTTTAAACTCTCCGCAGTAATCTTACCGGTTCATAACAAGTAATAAAATCCCTATTTTTGTGCTGTTTTGTTAAAAAAAGCATTAATCAGATAAAATTTTATATATGTCACTACTTGTAGTCGGGTCCGTAGCTTACGACGGTATTGAAACTCCATTTGGAAAAACTGATCGAATACTGGGCGGATCAGCAACCTATATCTCATTAGCCTCATCCTATTTTGCCAAGAAAGTAAATCTTGTCGGCGTAGTAGGTAACGATTTTGCCGACGAGGACATCGAACTGTTAAAAAGCAGGGAGATCGATCTTGAGGGACTTCAAATAGATAACAGTGGAAAGACTTTTTTCTGGAAAGGGAAATATCACTTTGATCTCAATAACCGTGATACACTTGATACGCAGCTGAATGTGTTTGAGAACTTTGATCCGATAATTCCAGAATCATACAAAGGAGCAAAGTATGTGGCCTTGGGGAATATAGAACCGAGCCTGCAGGGGAAGGTTTTACAACAAGTAAACAACCCGGATTTTGTGGTAATGGATACCATGAATTTGTGGATAGACATCACTCTTGATGCGCTAAAAGAGACATTGAAAGGCGTAGATTTATTGGTGATAAATGACTCTGAAGCAAGGGAATTGGCGGATGAGCCCAATCTTATTAAAGCGGCTGACAAAGTTCGGGCGATGGGCACAAAAATGTTGATCATCAAAAAAGGGGAGCATGGTGCACTTCTGTTTACAGGTGAAGAAATCTTCTCGGCGCCTGCTTATCCGGTTGTTGATATTTTTGACCCAACCGGCGCCGGAGATTCATTTCTTGGCGGTTTACTTGGCTGGCTCGATTATACCGATGACCTTTCGACAACCAATCTTCGTAAAGCCGTAATTTTTGGATCCGTAATGGCAAGCTTCTGTGTGGAAAAATTTGGTCCTGAACGCCTGAAAAGCCTCACCGAAAAAGAGATTTATGATCGATATCGGGAGTTTAGAAGATTGAGTCAGATTCCAGAAGTGGATTAAAAAATGGATAAGCCGAAAATAATTCTGCTCGCTTCAGGAAACCCTCATAAAATCGAAGAGCTGAGTCAGGTTTTAAATCCCCTCGGAATTGATCTCAAATCCACACGGAATTTTGAAGATGCGGAAGAGGTGATTGAAGATAAGCCGGATCTTGAGGGGAACGCGCTCAAAAAAGCTAGATACTGGCATCAGTTTACCGGGCTCCCCTCATTGGCTGATGATACAGGCCTTGAAGTTGATGTGCTGGACGGTGCTCCCGGGGTCTATTCTGCGCGCTACGCCGGTGAAGGTGTTACTTATGATGATAACGTGAATAAACTATTGAAAGAGCTTAGCGGAAAGAATAATCGTACTGCCCGGTTTCGAACAGTTGTAGCATTTGTAACTGATACCGGTGAGTATCTGTTTGAGGGAATATGTAAAGGTGAGATAATTTCAGAAAAGAGAGGAGAGAAGGGATTCGGTTATGACCCCGTATTTGTGCCGGAAGGTTATACCCAGACTTTCGCAGAGCTAAGTAGTGATGAAAAAAACAAAATTAGCCATAGGGGAAGGGCAGTGGAGAAATTTATTGAGTTTATTTCTGAAGCATAACTACGATTCTTTGCCTGATCTAAATTATTAACCACGGCGAACACAACGATAACCGCAGCGTTCACTACGTTTTCATTCTCATCGCCGTGTCCGTTGTGTATTCACCGTGCCGCTGTGGTTCTCGCTTTTTATTTAATTCATAGTCTTTCCCACAGATCCAAATTACTCTCCCATTTCGAGTTATCTCCTTTTGAATCTATCACTGAATTCACTTTCTTTCGCAGGTTCATTAAATAATTGTAGCGATGGGATTTACTCTTCTTGATGGCATAGTCATTGTAGTTTACCTGATTGCAGTTGCCGTTTTCGGTATCTGGGCAGCGGGTACACAAAAATCATCAACCGATTATTTTCTCGGTGGACGAAACATGCCCTGGTGGGCAATTTTGTTCTCTGTTGTAGCCACTGAAACCAGTACACTTACTTTTATCAGTATTCCTGCGGTGGCATATGGCAGCAATCTCACCTTCCTTCAGCTGACGTTTGGCTACATTCTCGGCAGAATCATAGTAGCCATTTGGTTTCTCCCGGGCTACGTTAAAGGTGAAATGACCACAGCCTATCAATTTTTGGAAAAAAGGTTCGGCTCGGGAATGAGAAAAGCTGCCAGCTCAACGTTTATTATAACCCGCCTGTTAGCCGATGGTGTCAGGCTATTTGCGACGGCAATTCCTCTCGCCATTATATTTCGATTTGCCGGTGTTTTTGAGTCATGGGGAGATGGAGCTGTCTATCTGCTGGCAATTTCAGTGATATCATTGGTTACACTTGTATATACATTCTTAGGTGGTATCAAGGCGGTTATCTGGATGGATGTGGTTCAGATGGTGGTCTATTTAGGGGGTGCCCTATTTGCACTTGTTTTGATGCTGGGTAAAATACCGGTTGGGTTTGCTGAAATGTTTACCACACTAAGTGATTCAGGAAAATTTGAGCTTATTAAATGGGGTGGGGGCTTAACTTTCAGAGAGTTCATCGCCGATCCCTATGTTTTTTGGGTAGCACTTTTTGGTGGAGCCATTTTCTCAATTGCATCACACGGAACTGATCAGCTGATTGTACAGCGTCTGTTGGCCACAGGTGATCTGAAGTCAAGCCAAAAAGCATTGGTATGGAGTGGGTTTGTTGCCAGCGCGCAATTCGCCTTTTTTCTTTTCATTGGATTGATGCTCTTTGTGTTTTATGGTGGAGCTGATCTGGTTGAGTTGAACCTCAGAACCACCGATGAAATTTTCGCCAAATTTATTGTTGATCACATGCCGATTGGCGTGGCCGGATTAATTATCGCGTCGCTCTTTGCCGCAGCTATGAGCAGTCTCAGTTCATCACTCAATGCGCTTGCATCATCTACAACCTATGATCTTTTAAAGCCGGTATATGGAGCAAATTGGGATCAGGCCAAAGAGCTTTGGATCTCACGCCTGACAACCATTTTCTGGGGCTTTATGTTATCAGGCTCCGCGTTTCTATTTACATGGCTACAGCTGTCCGAAGGAGAACAGCCTGCCGTAGTTGAACTTGGTTTGGGAATTGCATCCTACACATATGGCGGATTACTTGGAATATTTATGCTGGGAAGACTATTTAACAGACCGGACAAAACGGACGCTATGATTGGTTTCTTCAGTGGACTTATTGCACTGCTGTTTATGGTTGAAGGAGCTCTTCAACAGTTTCTTCCGGGTGAAGGTCTTACCATTGCCTGGCCGCTATATACGTTAGTTGGTGCGGTAGTCGTGATTGCCGTGGCTAACGGATCGTATTATTTAAGGTTAGTCGTGAGTCGCTGGTCTTGAGTCTTGAGATATCCAAGCATTAAGAATCTTCTCTAAGTTAGATTTTCTTCTGGGTTATAATTACCAAAGGAAGACAATGATTTGAAAATTAAAACTTTTTAAACAGCTTCCTCTAGCCTCTAGCCTCTAGCCTCTAGCCTCTAGCCTCTAGCCTCTAGCCTCTAGCCTCTAGCCTCTAGCCTCTAGCCTAAGAAAGCGATATATATTTCACTTTGTCCACACCTTCCAACTCTGTAATACTCTTCAACTCTTCTTTGTCGAGTTTTTTGTCCACGATTACTGCAGTGATGGCGTTAGTTCCTTTCCCGGCACGACCAAGGCTAAGCGCACCGATATTAATGTTACGCGATGCCAATGCTCCGGCAACAGATGCCAGCATTCCCGGCTTGTCCTGATTTTGGTACATCAAAATATCGCCCTCAAGTCTTAGTTCTATTCCATAGCCGTCTATTTCCACAATACGATAGTCGCCCGGTCCAAATACTGAAGCGGAGATTCGTCTGTATTCAGATTGATCACCAAGCTCAACGGTGATAAGGTCTTTGTAGAGTTTACCGTTGTTACTTGTAGTCTCTTTAATTTTTAGCCCTCTCTCTTCGGCATAATGTCGTGCATTAATCAAATTGATGGATTCATCAATGAATTGGCCAAGCATCCCTTTCAGGATTCCGTCGGTCAATACATCTGCGAATTTTGCGCATTCTCCTGTGTACTCAAATGAAAAATTACCGGCATTATTTGGCATGATTTGCCCGAATACTT
>SKGY01000253.1 GCA_007117235.1 Balneolaceae bacterium | reverse complement strand
TTATCCTCATAACCGTCTAACGTACCATTTGCACCTACCCTGAAGTGGTGGTCCATCACGTTGTGCCCAAGCTCACCTGAGTCGTTACCAAGTCCATCCGGGAAACGATCTGATCGGGAGTTCATCATAATTAATGTGGTATTCATACATGATGCATTGAGGAATATCACATTAGCATAAAACTCATGAGTTTCCATCGTCTCTGCATCGATTACCCGAACACCTGTTGCTTTGCCCAGCTCCTCATCAAAAATAACAGAATCAACTATAGAGTGTGGTCTCAACGTCATATTACCGGTAGCAGCAGCGGCCGGTAACGTAGATGCATTACTGCTGAAATAGGCGCCATACGGGCAACCGCGCATACATAGATTTCTATTCATACAGCTTCCGCGACCATTATGCGCTCTGCTAAGGTTTGCAACACGGCCAATGGTCAGTGTTCTGTTAAACTTCTCTGCCATTGAATCCTTCAAATGGTCTTCCACACAGTTCAGATCCCATGGCGGTAAAAATTCACTGTCAGGCAGTTGGGGTAAGCCCAGTGCCTGACCACTAATCCCGGCAAATTTCTCAACATGAGAATACCAGGGAGCAATATCATTGTAACGAACCGGCCAGTCTACAGCGATGCCCTCTTTTGCATTTGCTTCGAAATCCATCTCAGACAAACGATAGCTATGGCGACCCCACATTAAGGAACGACCCCCCACATGATACCCGCGAATCCAATCAAATCGTTTCTCTTCAGCATAAGGCTGGTCTGTATCTTTAATCCAC
Source organism: Balneolaceae bacterium (assembly GCA_007117235.1). Taxonomy (GTDB): domain Bacteria; phylum Bacteroidota; class Rhodothermia; order Balneolales; family Balneolaceae; genus Rhodohalobacter. The sequence continues at coordinate 4,049 of SKGY01000253.1, read as the reverse complement.
CAGTGCTTGGTTGATTGCCGGATTGTATATCCTGTTCGTATCTGCTTTTCGTAGTCCTTTAACTCTTCCGGCGGCACACGATCATTAAATGGCAGCTCCCACGGCTCCTTGAGCATTGTGGGATAATCTTCAACATGCTTTACATCTCTTCCTCTTTCGAGTACAAGTGTATTTAGCCCGTTTTCAGTCAGTTCTTTTGCGGCCCAGCCACCACTAATTCCCGTACCGACAACTATAGCGTCGTAACTGTTATTCTTTTTAGCATTGAGATTTAAATTCATAACCTATCTTTCATTAATCGTTAACTGTTACTGAAAAGGCTTTACAGCTCTTTAATTTTAATATTTCTAAACTTCACCTCGTCACCGTGATCTTGAAGTCCGATGTGACCTCGTTGCAGTGCACCAAATTCAGGGTGCCCCACGAACTTACTGTTTCTGATCATTTCGAACCATTCAACAGTCCATCGTTCGTACTCAAGAATTTTTTCACCATTCTGCCAGTGCTCTACTTTAGGACCTACAGATACAATCTTTACAGAGTTCCACTCGCCAAATGGTTTTGTGTTTTGTGGGTCGGCTGGAATTAAATCGTAAAGAGATCCAGCTTTTCTATTACCGGCAATGCCCTGATCTGCGTCAGGATGATTTTCATTGTCAAGAATTTGCATTTCCAACCCAGACCAAAAAATGGCTTGCGTAGGCTGTTCTAATACGTGATAAAAAATTCCACTATTACCACCTTCTTCTATCATCCATTCAATTTTGAACTTATAATCCTGAAATGTTTCCCTGGTTATGATATCCAGTCCTGAACTCCATGTGTCAGATTGTGGTGCTCGAAATACCAGCGCATCGTCTTCAATTACCCACCCTTCGGCAGGGAATGTTTCCATATTATAACCTTTCCAGTGCTCGGTAGATTGTCCGTCAAATAGAAGTTTCCAGCCGTCGGCAATTTCTTGCTGAGTGAGCATATTATGTTCCTGATTGGTTGATGATGGAGGTTGGCTGCTGCAGCCCATCAGAATTAAAAGAAAAGAGAGTTGAAATAAAATTTTCATGGCAATTTAAACTCGTTAAGAAACCTGCATAGTTACCGGGTTCCAGTTCAGCGACTTTTTTTCAGTAATACTTTGATTGGTTAGCAATGCCGGACCCGCTGCACGTAAACCAAAGGTACCGTCTTGCAGAATTGAATCACCATTTCTGATAGCATTAAACCAATTCATAAAGTGATCATATCTGTCATCATATCCATCCGGTGCCCGATAAACAAACTCATTTGGATCTATTATCTGAGCCCTGCTCTCAGGATAGCGCTGTGCATAGTAATCCTGATACTCTTCTCTGGTTGACTCATCAAAATCACCGATGCTCATTCCGGGTGATAATGGTTGACGCCACTTTCTGAGCGTAATATTATTCCACCCAATATCAATCACTCCATCCGAACCTACTAATCGAATTCTGGAACCACCACCTGAACCGTCAGCAAAATTTACACGAAGCGCCAGATTAAATGCGGGGTGGTTTTCAGTTTCAGGATAATCATAAAGACCCAGAACGACATCCTCTGCATCCCGGCCATCATCCCAATACCGCAATCCACCAGTTCCGAACACTTGCTCGGGGCCCATCGAACCAACTATCATATGCATGCCTGAAAATAGATGAACAAAAAGATCTCCGGCAACACCCGTTCCGTAGGCGCCGTAATTTCTCCATCTGAAAAAGTGCTTAGGATCAAAATCCATTCGTGACATTCCTTTACGATATGTATTCCAATCAACATTCCGGGTTGATGCGCTTGGCGGGATAGAGTATTGCCAGGCACCTATAGCAGAACGCCTGTCCCAATAACCTTCAACAAAATTTAAATCTCCAATTTCTCCTTCCTGAATAAGGTCCCGTGCTTTTTCATAAAGAATTGAGCTGGTACGCTGGCTACCAACGATGAGCGGGACACCTGTTCTCTTTTCAGCCTCAATTACACGATGACCCTCATCAATGGTTTGTGTCATTGGTTTCTCTAGATAGACCGGTTTTCCGGCTTCAAGTGCAGCAATTGTAATCTCTTCATGCCAGTGATCTGTTGTAGAGATGATCACTGCATCAACATCGCTTCTATTGAGAACATCACTGTAATCTCTGGATGTGTAGATATCATCTCCCCAAATTTCCTGACAGCGCTTCATTCTACTGTCATATAAATCACACACGGCCACAAGTTTAGTGCCATTCACACGAAGAGCAGTTCTGGTATTACCCTGCCCCATTCCACCAACACCGATAGATGCAATATTTATGTGATCGTTAGCCGAAAATGTCTTCCCACCAAGCTTTTTTGGCATTAACTCAACAACATGAGTTGTTTCTGCCTTTGATAATAATGGCAACCCAAAAATAGCTGCAGCACCCAAGCCAGCTTTTTTAATAAATGATTTCCTATTGAGACCTGGTCTGTTCTTATCTTTCATTTAATCGGATTGAAGGTTGAGCATAATTGTAAGCGTTTTCAGAAAGTAGAAAAAATGAACTTCATTTATAAATCAGAGTCAAAGATTTTTGATTTTTTACGTTTAGCAGTTGCTTGCATAAAGAAGATTAGCACAATTTTTTAAATAATGAAATTTGAGATAATGAATTGAGTCATAAAAAAAGTCCCCCTTCGAAGGGGGGAGAGTCACGCTTTAGGCGTGACTAGGGGGATGACACACTGAGCGTTGATTCCACTCAGAAATTTATTATTTAGCGGTGAATACAATTAGTAACACCCCTCGCATTCTGTTCTACACGAACAGAATGATCTCCCCTCAAGGGGAGATTCACCATTGCACTCCGTCAGTTAGCAGAGAAATACTCATTAAATAATGTTCTTCTTCAGGTTTGAACTCAGTTTGCGTACCTTTTGTGCAGTACAATACTCATTCTAAATTATCACATTTGAGCGGTTCACAACATACATATGATGCTGTTGTAGTTGGCTCAGGCCCAAATGGTCTGGCAGCAGCAATCAGACTAGCGCTTGAAGGATTGTCAGTCAAGATATTTGAGGCATCTGATACTGTAGGCGGTGGTATGCGAACCAAAGAGTTAATGCAGTCGGGAGTATATCACGACATTTGTTCAGCTATTCATCCAATGGGTGCAGCCTCACCATTTATGAAAAAGCTGCCGCTTGATCAATTTGGGCTGGAATGGATTCATCCAGAGATTTGTGCTGCACATCCTCTTGATAATGAACCGGCGGCTATTTTAACTGATGATCTGTTCAGCACGGCATTTCAGCTGGGTGAGGATGAGAAAAAGTATAAGTCCATTGTCTCCCCGATCGTTGAAAACTGGGAAGCATTAACCTATGACTTTTTGGGCCCGCTTTCCATTCCCAGGCATCCTCTTAAACTCGCCTCATTTGGGTTGAAAGGACTTCAACCTGCAACTTTATATCAAAGACATTTTAAAACAAAGAGGGCAAAAGCCCTCTTTGCAGGAATGGCAGCTCACAGTATTCTGCCCCTGAGCTCTATGGCGACTACAGCAATTGGATTGGTTTTTTACGGGGCTGCTCATTCAAATGGCTGGCCAATTGCTAAAGGAGGTTCTCAAAGCATTGCGAACGCTATGGCGTCCTATTTTGAATCATTGGGAGGAGAGATTGAGACAGGGAGTCCTATCAAAAATATCAATCAGCTCCCCTCATCAAAAGCTATTTTGTTTGATTTAACTCCGGCTCAGGTGAATGAAATCGTAGGTGATCGATTCCCAAATTCGTACAAAAAGAGGCTTAGTAAATTTACATACGGATCAGGAGTTTTTAAGATCGATTATGTGTTAAGTGAGCCGGTTCCGTGGGCAGATGAAAACTGCAAGAAAGCCGGAACAATTCATCTCGGGGGTACATTTGAAGAGATCGCTGAATCTGAAAAGCAGATGGATAACGGACATCACCCCGATAATCCATTTGTGTTGGTAGCACAGCAGAGTATGTTTGACAACTCACGAGTAACTAACGGCAAACAGACTCTTTGGGCCTACTGTCATGTTCCA